>JBEKDQ010000188.1:0-5184 GCA_050014275.1 Desulfobaccales bacterium
CCGCCGGGGTGGATTGGGTGGAGGCCGGCACCCCCTTGATCAAGAGCGAAGGCCTCGATGCGGTGCGGGAGTTGCGGCGCCTCTTCCCCGGCAAGGTCATCGTGGCGGACATGAAGATCATGGATGCGGGGCGTGTGGAGGTGGAGACCGCGGCCAAGGCCGGGGCCCAGATCGTCGACGTGCTGGGGACCGCCACCGACGCCACGATTGCCGAGTGTGTCCAGGCCGGCAAAAATTACGGGGCCAAGATCGCGGTGGACCTCATCGCGGTGGCCGATCCGCTGGCCCGGGCCCGCCAGGTGGAGGAGCTGGGGACGGACTACATCTCGGTGCACGTGGCCATTGATGAACAGATGCGGGGCGGGGGACAAGACCCCTTTGCGGTGTTGGCCGCGGTCAGCGGGGCGGTGCGGGTGCCGGTCGGAGTGGCCGGAGGGATCAACTCCGAGACCGCCGCCCAGGCGGTGGCCCATGGGGCCGGCTACGTCATCGTGGGGGGCGCCATCACCAAGGCCAAGGACCCGGCCGCGGCCACCCGGGAGATCCGCCGGGCCCTGGATGAGGGCGCGGTGATTCCCACCACCCTGTTCAAACGGGTGGGGGAGGAGGATATCCGGGGAGTGCTGGAGTTGGTTTCCAGCTCCAATCTCTCCGACGCCCTGCACCGCAGCGGGGTTCTGGAGGGGCTGCGGCCCCTGTTTCCCGGGATCCACCTGGTGGGCCCGGCCCTGACGGTGCGCACTTATCCCGGGGATTGGGCCAAGCCGGTGGAGGCCATAGACCTGGCCCAGCCGGGGGACGTGCTGGTTATCGACGCCGGCGGGGTGGGGCCTGCCATCTGGGGGGAGCTGGCCACCAATTCGGCCCTGCAGCGAGGGCTAAACGGGGTGGTGATCGACGGCGCCATCAGAGACTCGGGCGACATTGCCAAGCTGGGTTTTCCGGCCTTCTCCCGCCTGGTGATGCCCAACGCCGGGGAACCCAAAGGCTTCGGAGAGATCGGGGTGCCCATCCGGGTAGGGGGCGTCAAGGTGGAGAGCGGCGACTGGGTTCTGGGGGATGACGATGGGGTGGTGGTCCTGCCCCGGATCCTGGCGGTGGAATACGCCAACCGGTCCATGGACGTCCTGGAAAAGGAGAATCGCCTCCGGGAGGAGATCAAGGAAGGCCGCACCCTGGCCCAGGTGGCCGATTTGCTCAGGTGGGAGAAGAAGCTGTGAAAGAGACGCACTCCGGCCGGCGCATCACCCCTCTTCCTTGCAGCGTTTTTTAGCCACCTGGCGGCAGAGTTCCCAGATGACGCAGCCCGGGCGGAACTTGCAGTAGAGGCAGGGGTCGGTGCAGGCCCGGCAGGCGTCTAAGCACTCCCGGCAGTATCCCAATTCATGTTTCTGGCACCGGACCCAGGCCTCCCGGTCCGGATGAAAACGGCAGTGGGCCATCGATTCCATCCATATATTATATCAAAGAATCAGCCTCTGATCCCCTATCCTGGAGTAGTGTTCCGGCAAAGTTCTCGCTATGAGGCAGACAGTAGAGATCTGTTTGAACTTAGGTATGCCAAATAGCTAACCATTTTAGGGATCTTACAAGCTATTTCCCTCTCCCCCCATTGGGGGGAGAGGGAAGGGTGAGGGGGATACGGATGGCCGACGAAGCCACCCCTCACCCGGTGTCGTCCCCTCGCAGGGGAGAGGGGACTTGGTTGCATCGGTATAATATGTTGATATCGTTGAAATTACAATCCTCTAGATTTTAACTGCGAGATAGTGGAACTTTCTTTATGCAATTTTGTTGAAAGGCACACTGCTATCCTGGCACTCACCGGCGCCTGCCCCGCCGCGGAAAATTATTAGCCTGAGAAAAAATTTTTCCAGCTTCCCCTTCCAAAACCAGCTTTATCCTATTATTTTAGGGATATGAGGGGATAAGGGGCCCAGGTGAGTCGCGTCTGGCGACCGCGGGCCGATATGCTTTGCTGCTGGAAGCTGTTCCTGAGAGGAATATTTCATGCCCGAGGATCAATTTGCCGCGGTCCGGGACCGCATGGTGGAACAGCAAATCCGGGCCCGGGGGGTGGCCGACCCCCGGGTGCTGGCGGCGTTGCGCCAGGTGCCCCGGCACCGCTTTGTCCCTGAGCACCTCTGGAGCCAGGCCTACGGTGACTATCCCCTGCCCATCGGGGAAGACCAGACCATCTCCCAGCCGTACATCGTGGCCCTCATGACCGGGATCCTGGAGCTCAAGGAGACGGACCGGGTCCTGGAGGTGGGCACCGGCTCCGGCTACCAGGCGGCGGTCCTGGCGGAGTTGGCCGCTGCGGTCTTCAGCATCGACCGCAGGGGCGGCCTGGCGGATCAAGCGCGATCGATCTTGGACTCCTTGGGTTACCGGAACATTCGCATCCGGGTGGGGGACGGCACCCTGGGCTGGCCGGAGGAGGCCCCCTTCGACGGCATCATAGTCACCGCGGGGGCCCCCCAGGTCCCCAGGCCCCTGGTGGAGCAACTGGCCGTGGGGGGACGGCTGGTGATTCCGGTGGGGGACAGGTCCACCCAAACCCTGACCTGCGTGCGCCAGACCCCGGAGGGGTTGAAGTACGAATACTACGGCGGTTGCCGCTTTGTGCGCCTTATCGGCAAATATGGCTGGGATGGCGGGGAAGCGGAGGTCAGATCTGATTGAAGGCTATAACCATATCCAAGGGGATTCTTAACTGATCCGGAAATTACTTTTTTAAGGAAACTTGTGCTATCATTGGGTCGACGAGAGATTCGGCTTCAACAACAGAAACTTTGGGAGATTTTTCCCGGGCAAGACGTCTCACCCTTTTTTTGAATTGCGGTGGCCAAAGCTGCTGCATAATCTCGGGTAAGGAGGATAGGAACATGGCAGAACGTCCCAGAGCAATCAAAATGAAGGGCAATCCCCTGACCCTGGTGGGCGAAGAAGTGCAGGTAGGGGAGAAGGCCCCGGATTTTGAGGTTATCGCCAACGACCTGAGCCTTTTCCGGTTTTCTTCGCTCAAGGGAAAAGTGGCCATTATCTGCGCGGTGCCCTCCCTGGACACCCCCACCTGCAATATCGAAACCCGGTGGTTCAATGAAGAGGCCGCCAGGTTGGGGCCTGACGTGGAAATCCTGACCATCAGCATGGACCTGCCCTTCGCCCAGAAACGCTGGTGCGGCGCCGCGGGCGTGGACCGGGTCAAGACCTACTCGGACCACAGAGACGCGGCTTTTGGCACGGCTTACGGGGTGTTGATCAAGGAATTGCGCCTCCTGGCCCGGGCCGTGTTCCTGGTGGACAAGGGGGGAGTGGTGCGTTACGTCCAGCTCGTCAAAGAGGTGTCCAATGAGCCGAACTATGACGAGGTCTTGCAGGCGCTAGGCAAGCTGACCTGAGACGCGGAATGAGCATGTCTTTATCGCCAGGGCGGACCAGGTGTCCGCCCTGGCTATGAGGGGCAAACTATGATTATTCGGCCTTCGCCACCCGGGGCTCGTGCTCCCGGAAGGCCGCGGCGATGACCCGCCGGGCCAGAGGCCCGGCATCTGCGCCGCCGTGGCCGCCGTGTTCCAGCAGCACCGCCACGGCTACCCGGGGGTTGGCCGCCGGGGCGTAACCCACGAACCAGGCATGGTTTTCATACTTGAGAATATTCTCGGTGGCACCGCCTTTTTTCTCCTCTTCCAGCCTCTCCGTGGCCACCACCTGGGAGGTGCCGGTCTTGCCGGCCACCTGGATCTGGGCCAGGCGGGCCTCCTTGCCGGTCCCGGCCTCCTCCGCCACCACCCCCTCCAGGCCCTTCTGCAGCGCGGCGATGGTGGCCGGACTGGCCCCCAGGCGAGACTTGACCTGCGGCTGGGACTGAAAGATAACCTCTCCGGTAGGACTCTCCGCTTTTTCCACCAACTGCGGCTCATAGATTAGGCCGCCGTTGGCTATGGCCGCGGCCACCTGGGCCATCTGGAGGGGGGTGGCCAAGTTATAGCCCTGGCCAATGGCAACCGATAGGGTATCCCCTTCATTCCAGGCCTGGTGGAAGCGGGCCTTTTTCCATTCGCTGGAGGCCACCAGCCCGGGCATCTCTTTATCCAGATGCAGGCTGCTGGGTTGTCCCAGGCCGAAGCGGCGGCTCCACTTGGCAATGCGGTCAATCCCCAGCCTCTCCCCCAGTTTATAAAAATAGACGTCGCAAGATTCCACCAGGGCCCGATGGAGATCGATCTTGCCGTGGCCGCCCTTTTTCCAGCATTTGAACTCGTGGTCGCCGCAGATCAGGGACCCGGTACAATAAAAAGTGGTTTCGGGGGTGATGACCTTCTCTTCCAGGCCGGCCACCGCCATGATAATTTTGAAAGTGGAACCTGGGGGATACTGTCCCTGGAGAGCGCGGTTTTCCAGGGGATGGCTCTTATCCTGGCTGAGCCGCTGCCATTCCTGGGGCGGCAGCCCCCG
This sequence comes from Desulfobaccales bacterium, assembly GCA_050014275.1. Taxonomy (GTDB): domain Bacteria; phylum Desulfobacterota; class Desulfobaccia; order Desulfobaccales; family 0-14-0-80-60-11; genus JAPLJC01. Next base: position 4,462 of record JBEKDQ010000188.1, read on the forward strand.
CTCAAAGGCCTCCTGGGAAAAGGTTGGGGAAGAGGCCATGGCCAGAATCTTGCCGGAACGGGGATCCAGGGCGACGATGGCTCCCGCCTTGCCTTCCAGGCAGGCCTCGGCCTCCTGCTGCATGCGGCTATCCAAGGTCAGGTAGACGTTGGCCCCGGGGGTGGGGGAAATCGAGTCCATTTGGCCGAATTCCCGGCCATAAGCGTCCACTTCGATGCGGCGGTGGCCCCGGGCGCCCATGAGATAGTTATCCCAGGCCAGTTCGATGCCGCAACGGCCCACGTAGTCCCCCACCTTGTAATTGGCAAACTTGCCGCTCTTGAGCTGGGCTTCGCTAATCTCCCCCAGATAACCCAAGACATGGGCCGCCTGCCCATTTTGGCGATACTCCCGCTTGGGCTGGAGCTGCACCAGGACCCCGGGCAACTCCGGTTGATAAGTGGCCACTTGGGCCAGTTCTTCCCAGCTCAGGTCTCCCCGGAGGCGCACCTGGTAGAGGCCGTTGGCCCGGGCGTTTTGCAACTGGGCGGCGATCTGCTTCTGATCCATATGAAGCAAAATCGCCAGCCGGCGGCTGAGGAGCGCAATGTCTCCCACGTCTTCCAAGACCGCCATCAGTTCGTAGCTGGGCCGGTTGCCCACCAGAACCTGGCCGTCGCGGTCCAGAATCTTGCCCCGCCAGGGGGGCAGGTCTATGAGGCGGATGCGGTTTTGTTCCGAGCG
>JBEKDQ010000189.1:0-5154 GCA_050014275.1 Desulfobaccales bacterium
AGCCCCCACCCCCAATCTCTTAAGTGTTTTTGACGGGAAGGTGGGGGCCGCAGGCCCCCACCTTCCCTGGTCCTTACACGGGTTGGGAGGGGGGTTTGGGAGGAGGGCAGGGCCACTTATAAAAAACCCTGGCCCTCCCCCCAAAAAACCTCACACCTGGCCGATCAGTTTGTCAAATTCCTCCACCGGCAGGGCGGGCGAGGTGGTGAAAGAGATGCCGGTCATTTTGCTCAGGACCAGTGAGGCCTTCACGGCCGCGTCGATGCCGGGCAGGTTGACCACCAGCAGCAGGTCCATCTTTCCCAGCACGGCGTAGATCGCCTTCACTTCCCCGCCCAGTTCCTTGACCTTTTCCGTCACCTTCTGGGTGCGTCCCGGACTCATCTCTTTCATGGCCTGGGCTGAGTATTTGCCAAACATCAAGAATGTGGACATAGGAAAACCTCCTTGAAGTTTATTAGCTGTCAGCTTTTATTAGCTCTCAGCTTTCAGCTTTTGGGTTTTTATGTTTTTGTGTTTTGTTTGTTATTTTTGCTTTAGCTGACTGCTGCTGTCAGCTATTAGTTAGCTCTTCACCCGCCAAACGGTCCCCTGGGGAGTATCTTCCAGGACGATCTCCATTTCGGCCAACGTTTTCCTGATGGCGTCGGCTCGGGCCCAGTCCTTGCGGTTCCGAGCCAATATCCGCTCGTCGATGAGGCGCGCAATCTCTTCCGGGGCAATCTTCAGGTCCACGGCCTTCTGTCTCAGGGTTCGGACCATCTCGGCCGGGTCGTCCTGGAGCAGATTCAGCACCCGGCCCAGGTTCGCCAGGGAGTGATCGGCCTCCCGCAGAACCGTGAAATAGCCCGGATGGTCTGAAGATTCCTCCATCAGCCGGTTGATCAGTCGCACCGCGTCGAAGAGGTAGCCCAGGGCCTGGGCGGTGTTGAGGTCGTCGTCCATGGCCGCCTCAAAGCGGGACTGCAGGGAAGCAAGGCGGGCGACTGATGGGAACTCAAAGATATTAGGCTCCGGGATCGCTGGGGACATTCGAACACCTTCGTCGTGGGGGCGGAGCGCCTCGCGAAGACGGGCCAGAGTGGAATAAAGCCGCAGCAGGGCGGCCTCGGCATCGGCCAGGGCGGCGTCGGAGAAATCCAGAGGACTGCGGTAGTGGCCATTGATGAGGAAGAAGCGTAGCACCTCCGCGGGGAAACGGGCCAGGACTTCCTTGATGGTGAAGAAATTTCCCAGGGACTTGGACATCTTCTCCTGGTTGAGGGTGAGCAGCCCGTGATGCAGCCAGTAACGGGCCAAGGGCTGGCCAGTGGCCGCCTCGGATTGGGCCAGCTCGTTTTCGTGGTGGGGGAAGATCAGGTCCTGGCCGCCGCCATGCAGATCGAAGGTCTCCCCCAGGTAGTACATGCTCATGGCGGAGCATTCGATGTGCCAGCCGGGGCGGCCCGGGCCCCAGGGGCTGGGCCAGGCCGGCTCTCCGGGCTTGCTGCTCTTCCACAGGACGAAGTCCAGGGGGTCTTCCTTGTGCGGGTCCACCTCGATGCGGGCGCCCGCCCGCATGTCATCCGGGTTCTGGCCGGAGAGCTGGCCGTAGCCGGGAAAGCGGCGTACCCGGAAATAGACGTCGGCGGCGCCCAGGTAGGCGAAACCACGTTCTTCCAGGCGGCGGATCAGGGCGACGATCTGGGGCAGGTGGTCCGTGGCTCGGGGCTCCCATTGGGCCGGGGGCAATCCCAAGGCCGCGGTGTCTTGCCGGAAGGAGGCGATATAGCGCTCGGCCACCGCCTGCCAGGAGGTTCCGGTTTCCTGGGCCCGGCGGATGATCTTGTCATCGATGTCGGTAAAATTTCTCACCCAGTTGACCGTTAGCCCCTGAAGGCGCAAATAGCGCACCAGGACCTCAAAGACCACGCCGGAGCGGGCGTGGCCCAGATGGCAGTCGTCGTAAACCGTCACTCCGCAAGCATAAAACCCCACTTTCCCCGGGGTCAAAGGCTTGAAGGCTTCCTTGCGTCTGCTTAAGGTATTATAGAGCTGCATCGAAGAAGGGGGTTGACAATGTCGATCAGATAAGCGAATTCAATCCCCAGCAAATTTCCCGGCAGGAAAGGCCGCAGGGGGAACCATGTCCGAAGTAATTAGTAAGATAACCAAAAATGCCCGCGAAGTCGTCTTGCTGTCGCTGTCCGAGTTTAAGGGCCGCCGCCTCATCGATATCCGGGTACACGTGCCCGGGGAGCAGGAAGGGGAATGGGTCCCCACCCGCAAAGGGATTTCCCTGGCCGTGACTCTTTATCCGGCCTTCAAGCAGGGGCTGGCCGAACTGGAACGGGCCTTGCTCCAGCAAGGTCTGCTGGACCCGGAAGACTTGGAACCAGAAGTCCCGGAATGAACCTGCAATATTAAAATATACCCCATCAGCACCGGCCAGGCAACGAAAAGGCGGCTGGGTCCCGGCGGCCGGCGGGGTGGGCGAATCAGGCGCGCCCACCGGCGGACTGGCATGGGGCCAGTGGTCAGAGGCCAAGTAAAATAAGCTACTTAGGAGAAGTTTGATTTACCGCCATCCGAAAACCGAAACCTTATTTATCCCGGCGCCTTCCCCAAAGGCGCCGGAAATTTTTTCCCGCCGCCTTGCTCATGCCTCCGGTCGTCACTATCTTTAATAAAAAAGACGGCAGCCGCCTTTTTGGTTTTTTTCGTTTGAGGTGGCGGCCGGAAAGGAGCTCAGCATGACCTATACCGCCAAGGATTTTTCTTTCCTGTTGGGTATGAAAGGCTTCAGTGACACCTTGCTCAAGAATCATTTCACCCTCTACCAGGGCTATGTGACCAACACTAATAAGGTCCTGGACCTGCTGACGGCCCTGCTTAAGGACGGCAAGCAGGGAACCCCGGAGTTTGCCGAACTAAAGCGGCGCCTGGGGTGGGAATTCAACGGCATGCGGCTGCACGAACTCTATTTCAGCAACCTGGGGGGCAAAGGCGATCCCGCCAAGGCCCCGGAACTTTCCAAACGAGTTGCGGCCCAGTTCGGCTCCGTGGATGCCTGCGCCACCGATTTTATGGCGGTGGCCTCTATGCGGGGCATCGGTTGGGCCGTCTGCTACGAGGACCAGGAGACGGGTCTGATTATCAACCAATGGATCAATGAACATGACGTGGGGCATCCGGCGGGCCTAAATCCCCTGCTGATTCTGGACGTCTTCGAGCATGCCTACATGACCGACTACGGCATCAAGCGGGCGGACTACCTCACCGCCTTCTTTAACAATGTTAAATGGGAAGTGGTGGAGCAACGCCTGCTTTGATCAGGGGTGCGGGGGAGGGGTAGACGGAGGAGATCGCCGCCGCGGCGAGCCGTTTGCCCCTTTCGCCTTTCCCAAATTATTGGTTCGCAGAATCACGTTTTCCGCCGAAAAATCCTTTTACAAGCCTAATCCCCTGGGGATAGTTTTTTCAGATAATCATCGTGGTTCAGTCAGCCAGGAGAGAACATGCGCCGCACCGGCTACGTTTATGACGACCGCTACCTGTTGCACGATCCAGGGTCGTGGCATCCGGAACGGCCCGACCGGTTAAAGGCCATCCAGGCCAGCCTCAAGGATAGCGGGGTTCTGGAATTGCTGATCCAGATCAAACCTTACCCCGCCCCCCTGGCCTGGGTCGAGCGCCTGCATGATCCGGATTATATCCGGCGGTTCCAAGAGGCCTGCCAGCGGGGTGAATCAGTCTTTGAGGCGCAGGATTGCGGCATCAGCCCGGAATCTTACGAGATCGCCCTGCTGGCCGCGGGCGGGGTGATGGCCGCGGCGGATGCCATCATGGGAGATCAGGCCGATAATGCCTTTTGCGCGGTGCGGCCGCCGGGGCACCATGCCGAACGGGACCGGGCCATGGGCTTCTGCTTTTTCAACAACGTGGCCCTGGGCGCCGTCTATCTCCTGGAAAACTTCGGCCTGGAGCGGGTGGCCATCGTCGATTGGGACGTGCACCACGGCAACGGCACCCAGCACCTCTTCGAGGCCGACCCCCGGGTCTTTTACCTGTCGCTGCACGAGGACCCGCAGTACTGCTACCCAGGCACCGGCTACCGCCGGGAGGAGGGCAAGGGTCCGGGTAAAGGCTTCACCCTGAACCTGCCCTTTCCGCCCCACAGCGGCGACGAGAAATATCTGGAGGCCTTGCGGAACGAGGGGCTGCCCCGCCTGCGGCAATTCGCCCCGCAGTTCGTGATGATTTCCGCGGGCTTCGATGCTCACGCCAAGGATCCCCTGGCCCATATCAACCTGACCCGGAGCGGCTACCGGGAGATGGCCCGCCTGGTGCTGGACCTGGCCCAGGAAAGCGCCGGAGGCCGGCTGATTACGGTGCTGGAAGGCGGCTATAACCTGGAGGTTCTGGAGGAGTGCGTCGAGGACCACCTCAGGATTCTCCTGGACATCCCTCTGGATCATTTCTGATGACAAAGGGCGTGCCCCGGTAGTATCCGGCAAGGTTTTTGCTATGAGGCAGGCAGTAGGGATTTGTTTGAACTGAGGTATGCCCGCTAGCTAATTAATTCATGGAATTTACAAGCTATTTCCCTCTCCCCCTGGGGGAGAGGGCAGGGTGAGGGGGAATGGAACTGCCGATAGAGCCACCCCTCACCCAGTGTCGTCCCCTCGCAAGGGAGAGGGGATTTAGTTGCATCGGTATAATATGTGGATATCATTGAAATTACAATGGTCTAAGGTTTAACTGCGAGATAGGGTAATCTTCCCCTTGAATTTTTGTTGCCGGACCTACTTGGCGTGCCCCGGTTTGGCTTTTTTCCCAGGGCGAGTTGGGGAACACCGGGGCGGCCTGAGCTTTTAGCGCGGCGGCCCCGCGAGGTCAAGAATCTCCTGAAAAAATTTTCTTGACAGTCAAGCCGGGAGTGTGCTAACGAGATTGCCATCCTATAATCAGGCGCAGATGCGGTGCTCGGGGCGACAAAGTTAAGACAATAACGGTATGGCGGGGGCCGGCCGTTTTTTTTTTGGGCCTGCGCCCCCTGGACGCTGCCGGCAAAGGAGGAGTGAGGAATGGCGATCAATAACGGTACGGTCAAGTGGTTCAACGAAGCCAAAGGCTACGGTTTCATCAAACGCGAGGACGGCCCCGACCTGTTCG
>JBEKDQ010000190.1:0-5141 GCA_050014275.1 Desulfobaccales bacterium
CAGGCATCCAAGGCCCAGGTGCAGCTCATGGTGGAGCAACTCTTGGGGCAGAAGGTGGCCGACGAGCATGCCGCCGACGCCCTGGCGGTGGGGCTCTGCCACTTCTTCCACCAGCGCTGGCCGGGGAAGGCCGCATGATCGGTTTACTGGAAGGGGAAATCATCAGCAAAGGCCCGGGCCAGGTAGTTATCAGGGTGGGCGGCGTGGGCTACCGGGTCCACATCCCCCTGTCCACCTTTTACGCCCTGCCGGAGCCTCCGGCCCGCATCTCGCTCTTGATCCACACCCGCCTGCAGGAAGACGCCTTGAATCTTTACGGCTTTGGGACCCCGGAGGAAAAGGAGCTGTTTCTCCAATTGTTGGGCATCCCCCGCATCGGAGCCCGCATGGCCCTGAACATCCTGAGCGGCATCAGCCCGGGGGAGTTCGCCCAGGCCCTGGGCCAACGGGATATCCGCCGCCTGGCCGGCATCCCCGGCATCGGCAAGAAATCCGCCGAGCGCATCATCCTGGAACTCAAGGACAAACAGCTCGCCACCGGGGCCCCCCGGCTGGAGGCGGTTCCCAGCCAGGGCCCCATACAAGACGCCCTGAGCGCCCTGCTCAACCTGGGCTACCCCAAGAACCTGGCGGAGAAGGCCCTGGAGGCGGTCCGGGGCCAGGGGGCCTCGACCCTGGAGGAGTTGCTCCGCCAGGGCCTGAAATGGCTGTCGAAGTGATACTATTTTCGGTTTTCGGTTAGATGATGACTCAGGTGGGAGCTGGGCCTTCGTGGGTCCCCCTCCAACGGGCGACTCGATCACAGGCTGGAAGCCTGTGCCACTGTCGCCCCTACGGGCGGTCTCGGCCCCGCCCCCAACCTCTGCCTCTCTTGTTCTCTGGAGTATTGGTGGCGCCGGCCTCCCGCATGTGCTATAAAAATTAAATTTTGCCTTGAAAAGTTGTGAAGAATTGGTGGCACAGGCGTCTCGCCTGTGCGGACTGAGTGGCGGGCGAAACGCCCGCCCTACCAAACTCTTTTTATGGATAACCGGGCCAAAATCATTATCGGCGACAGCCGCTCCATGCCGGAGATCGAGGGGCACTGCGTCGACCTGGTGGTCACCTCCCCCCCTTACTGGCAAATTAAGGATTACCGGGTAACCGGGCAGATTGGCCATGGCCAGGGCCTGCATCAATACCTCACCGACCTGTTTCATACCTGGAGCGAATGTTTCCGGGTCCTCCGGCCCGGCAGCCGGTTGTGCCTCAACGTCGGCGATCAATTTGCCCGCGCCGCGGTTTATGGCAGGTATAAAGTCATCCCGCTGCACGCCGAGTTTATTGGTCAATGCGAGCGCCTCGGCTTCGATTACCTGGGCTCCATCATCTGGCAAAAAAAGACCACCCTGAACACCAGCGGCGGGGCCAATGTCATGGGCTCCTACCCATACCCCAAAAACGGCCTGGTGGAGATTGACTATGAATTCATCCTCATCTTCAAAAAACCGGGGGAAGGCGGGAAGGTCTCGAAGGAGGTGAAAGAAGCCTCCAAGTTGACCAAGGAGGAGTGGAAGGAATATTTTTCCGGGCACTGGCGTTTCGGCGGCGCCCGGCAACTGGGCCACGAGGCCATGTTCCCCGAGGAGTTGCCCCGGCGTCTCATCCGAATGTTCTCTTTTCAGGGCGACACGGTGCTCGACCCCTTTCTGGGCAGCGGCACCACCGTCAAGGCGGCCCTGGAATCGGGGCGAAACGCTCTGGGTTATGAGATTAATGAAAATTTTCTGGAAATCCTGGAAGAAAAGCTGGGCATTAAGGATAAATTACCTATTTTTACTCCGGAGGTGCAAATTATGAGGAGAAGCAACAACCTCGCGGAATTGCCGGAAATCGATTATGTTCCCGCGATCCAGGAGGCTGAGCCTATTCCCCAGCCCAAGGCTTCTGAAAAAGATCATCTGGTTAAAGTAGTGCAAATCATCAGTGGAAACAAAGTTAAATTAAATAACGGCAAGGTTATTAAGTTTTTGGGAATAACTATTGATAAAGAAGAGGAAACCGTCAATTATTTAAACGACCGGCTGCTGGGAAAATCGATTATAATTAAGACCGCGGCACCAGGCAATGGTGATATTATACCGGCTTATATCTATCTAAAAAATAAGATATTCATTAATACCTATTTGATTAAATCCGGACTGGGTTATCCTGATTTAGCGGTCCATCACAAATTTAAAGAGAAATTCCTAAGAATCTGGAAAGAGAGGAGCCTTACTGAAAAAACTGAAATTCTTAATGGAGCGGAAAAGAGATTAAATTCCCCCTAACCCTAACCCGCTGCCCCATCGGGTGAGAGGGGATTAAATAAAACCTTCATAGTTAATCAATTTTTCGCCCCGGGTAATAAAAGCCTAAGTTGATTTTTCGTGATAGGATGATTAGATAATCTGAAGGTATACTCAGAAATTTCGGGATTAGCCCATTAAACCAGGGGGCGTTAAATGAAGAAAGATCTGACGCATCACGGCATCAGAAACGTTGCCGCGGTTCACTGGAACCTGCCCACTTCGGCCTTGTATGAGAAGATCGTTTCCCGGCAGGAGGGTCTTATCGCCCATCTGGGGCCGGTGGTGGTGCGCACCGGGGCCTATACCGGCCGCTCTCCCAAGGATAAGTTCATCGTCCAGGAGCCCAGCAGCGCCCCCAAGATCCATTGGGGCGGGGAAAACCAGGCATTCACCCCGGAAAAATTTGATCTCATCCATTACCGGCTGTTGGCCTACCTCCAGGGCAAGGAGATCTTTGTCCAGGACCGCCATGCCGGCGCCGATCTGGACTACCAGATGAACATCCGCCTGATCACTGCTACCGCCTGGCAAAACCTGTTTGCCCGCAACATGTTCCTGGCCCCGGGGGATCACCAGGAACATCGGCATCATCTTGGCTCGGATTTCACCATTATTGCCGCCCCGGGCTTCCACGCGGTCCCGGAGCTCGACGGCACCAATTCCGAGGCCTTCATTCTGATAAACTTCGCCCAGAAGCTGGTCTTGATCGGCGGCACTTCCTATGCCGGGGAGATCAAGAAATCGGTATTTAGCATCCTCAATTACTTCCTGCCCCAGAAGGAAGTGCTGTCCATGCATTGTTCCGCCAACCAGGGCAAAGACGGGGACACCGCCCTGTTCTTCGGCCTCTCGGGCACCGGTAAGACCAGCCTGTCCGCCGACCCGGAGCGGAAGCTCATCGGCGACGATGAACACGGCTGGGGCCATGACGGCATCTTCAATTTCGAGGGGGGCTGCTACGCCAAGGCAATCCGCCTGAGCGCCACGGCCGAGCCGGAGATCTACGAGTGCACCCGAAAATTCGGGACCATTCTGGAAAACGTCGGCATCGACCTGGCCAGCCGCCGCCTGGACCTGGACGACGCCAGCCTGACGGAGAACACCCGGGCCGCCTATCCCATCACCCATCTGCGCAACATCGTCCGGTCCGGGGTGGGGCCTCATCCGCAGCACATCTTCATGCTGGCCTGCGACGCCTTCGGGGTGCTGCCTCCCATCGCCCGCCTGACCCCGGAGCAGGCTACTTACCATTTCCTCTCCGGCTACACCGCCAAGGTGGCGGGTACGGAGCGGGGCCTGGGCAAGGAACCCCAGGTGACCTTCAGCACCTGCTTCGGAGCGCCCTTCCTACCCATGCCAGCCGCGGTCTATGCCCACCTGTTCCGGGAGAAGGTGACCCGGCACCGGCCCACCTGCTGGCTGGTAAACACCGGCTGGACCCGGGGCCCCTTCGGGGTGGGCCATCGCATCGAAATAGCCCACTCCCGCGCCGTGTTGCGGGCCGCCATGTCCGGGGAACTGGACCAGGTGGAGACCTACCATGAGCCCTTCTTCGGCCTGACGGTGCCCAGCCGCTGCCCGGGGATGCCGGATGACATCCTCTTCCCCGAGAAGGTCTGGGCCGACCGCGGTTCCTACGAGAAGGCGGCCCGGGAGCTGGCCGGACGGTTTCGGGAAAATTTCACCCAGTATGAGGGCAGCGTGGACCAGGCCATCGTGGCGGCCAGTCCTCAGGGAGGAAGCTGTCAGCAAGGGAAAAAATAGTGGGATGAACAGAAGTTCAAGGTTCAAAGTTCAAGCTTGACAACATCCCCATCTTTGAGCTTTTGAACTTTGACCTTTGAACCTTGAACTTTGAGCTCTTATCCTTGGCGCCTCGGCGTGAGATTCTTTTTATTTAAATTGTTCGGTCAAAAACGGCTTTAGATCCCGGTAGATGATCTCCGCCACCTTCCGGGCCCCCGACTCGGTGAAGTGCAGGAAGTCGTAATAATAGACCGACGAGCGCGGCATCTGCCGGGCCAGGTCGATGACCTGGACCTGTTCTTCGGCCCCCACTCGCCGCAAGGTGTCGTTGTAGAGTTCCATCACCGCGAACATCAGGGCGCCGTTGAGGTTCCCCCCCAGCCTGATCTTCCCCAGGTCCACCCCGGTGGCTGGGTCGATCCCCGGGCCGTAGAGGGTAGGTTGGGTGATGAAGACCGGCTCGATGCCATTAACTCGGCTAACCCGGATGAGCTTCTCCAGCCGGGCCCGGTAATATGGCAGGAACTCCTGCCGATATTTCCGCAGCGTCTCCTGTTGGATTTCTACGGGCACCTCAACGGTCCCCTGCTTTTTCAGGTCCACTTCCCGATGCAGCAGGCCCCTCCTTTGGGCCAGCAAATAGCGATAGAGATTCACCCCCAAGGAATAGACCTCGCTTTTATTGGTCAGGGATCTTATCCAGCCCCCGAGGCCGGCTCGGGGCCGGTAATTGAGGTTTCCCACCCCCACGTCGTTGATCCCCACTAGAAACAAGACCAGCTTGGGCTTTAAGTGCACCACGTAATCCTCCATCAAGATGAGGTGGCGGTAAGTGGTGGCGCCGTCCAGCCCGGCATTGTTGATCCAGACCTTGGGGAAATCCCGGGCTAGGTGCTGGCCCAGGAGATCGGTCCAGGTCTTGCCGTCGGAGAGATAGAAGCACTCGGTGGTGCTGCCGCCGATGGTGAGGATGGTGAGGTAATCGGCAAAGTTGGCAGGTGGCGGCGCCCCCCGGAAGCCCAGGGAATTTTTGGTGTGTACCGTGGTCTTGGGCAGTTTGGTGGG
>JBEKDQ010000191.1:0-5102 GCA_050014275.1 Desulfobaccales bacterium
TGATGGTGATGCCGCTGGGGGTGTAATACAGAGATGTGGTAAGCCGCAGGGCCGAGTCGTCTTCCAGGGGGATGATGGTCTGCACCGAGCCTTTGCCGAAGCTCTTGGTGCCCACGATCAGGGCCCGGTGTTGGTCCTTTAGGGCCCCGGCCACGATCTCTGAGGCGGAGGCGCTGCCCTCGTTAATCAGCACCACCATGGGAATGTTGGAATATTTATCCGTGCCGGTAGTGGCATAGAAGCGGCCGGTCTGCTGACCATTGCGTCCTTCGGTGTAAACGATGAGGCCGGATTTGAGAAACTCATCGGATACCCGCACCGCCTGTTCCAGCAAGCCCCCCGGATCGTTGCGCAAATCCAGGATCAGCCCCCGGAAGGGTATCAGCCGTTGTTTCATCTTATCCAAATAGGCATGGAGGTCCGCGTCGGTCTGGTCCTGGAAATTGGTCACCCGGATATAGCCGATCCCCCCTTCCAGGATGCGGGCCTTGACGCTCTGGATGGGAATGATTTCCCGGGTGATCACATAATCCCTCGGATGGGCGAAGCCTTCCCGGTTAATGGTTAGGGTCACCTTGCTGCCGTGGGGGCCGCGGATCGACTTCACCGCATCCGCGAGGCTCATATTCTTGGTGGGCTGGCCGTTGATCTTGAGGATTTGGTCTCCCGGCTGAATTCCCACCTGGTAAGCGGGAGTGCCTTCGATGGGTGAGACCACCATCAGGACCATGTCCTTCAGGGCGATTTCGATGCCGATGCCGCTGAATTTCCCTTTGGTTTCGATCTGCAGTTCTTTGAGGTCCTCCGGGGTCATGAAGGAAGAATGAGCGTCAAGGGTTCCGACGGCGCCTTGAATGGCGCCGTAGATCAGGTCCTTGGTGGTCTTGGGCTCGGCGTACTGATCTTCCACAAGAGCCAGGGCCTGGGCAAATATCTCCAAACTGGGGGTGTGCTCCAAGGAGGCGTCCGCCGGGCTGGGGCCCTGAGCCGCGGGGCCGGCCTGTTCGGTGGCGTGCAGGGCCAGGGCCGCGGAAAGGACTAGCGCCAGCAGCAAAGCCGCATTAACCATAAGCCATGATCTACGTAACATGATATCCGTTCCCGTAAAGCGATTTATCGAGGGGCAAGGGTCTCCTCCAGGGCACGTTGACCGTTATCCTCAGGCCTTGGGGGCCGCCTGGGGCCTGTTGCCACTTTTTAAGACTTCCACCGCCTGCTGTACCCAGGGATCCTGCTCGGGGGGGGGCTTCTTAAGGGCGGCTTCCTTTTGATTTTCCTTAGACTTGGGAGACTTGGGAGCCTGGCCCGGGATTTTCGGTTCCAGGCCGGCGCTATGGATCTTCTGGCCACCGGGGGTGTAGCATTCGGCGATGGTCATCACCAGGGCGGAGCCGTCCTGGAGGGGTATGACCTTGGTGAGGCCGCACAGTCCCTGGGTCTTGGCTCCCAGCAAGGTGGCCTGGTATTGGTCGCGCAAGGCGGCGGCCAGGATTTCCGCCGCCCGTGCGGTCCCTTGATCCACTAAGACTACGGTGGGCATGGGTACCGGGGCCTTCCAGACGAGTTCGCGCTCCTTGCCCCGGAAGGTTTCCTGGCTGCCCGGCGTCCGTCCCTTGGCGGTAACCACTTCCTTATCCCCCAGGAGCAGCGCGGCGCTGCGTACCGCCTGCTCCATGGACCCCCGGGCATTATTGCGCAGGTCCAGGACCAGGCCCCGCAGCGGCTGCCCCTGTTTTTGCAAGGATTCTAATGCGATGGCAAATTCTTTCGGGGTGGCGTCGTTAAAATAGCGCAGCCGCACATAGCCATAGGAATCATTAATGACCTTGGAGGTTACGGTGTTATCCCCCAGAGGCTGCAGAATCACGGTGATTTTCAGGGGTTTGAGGGCGCTGCTGCGCAGTACCTCCAATTTTAGGTTGGTGCCGGGGGCTCCCCGAAACCGCGAGGCGGCCTCCTGGGTGGTCAGGTTGCGCAACGCCTGATCGTTAATCTTGAGGATATGATCACCGGGTTCCAGCCCGGCCGCGGCCCCTGAGCCGCCATCCACGACCGCGGTTAAGTCAAGGAGGTTTTCCTTAATTATACTATCCACCCCGGCTTCCGCGGTCGCCTCATTCCGGCCGCTGCTGTAATTTTGATATTCCTCGGGGGTGAGGAAGGCGGAGTCGGGGTCCAGTGAGTTCATCATGCCCCGGATGGACCCGTAGATTATCTCCTTATCGGTTTTGGCATAAACGTATTTTTGGGCGATCTCAAAGAGGGCTTCGCTGAACAGGCGCAACGAATCGTAGGGCGAAGTCGCCGAGTCCGCCGCCAGGCCCGGCCGGCAGGCCAGGACCAGCAGCAGAATAAGTAAGGCGCGGCGCCCCAGGCGGCCCCCAGCGGCCAGCTTTTCAGGAAATCCCGGATTTTTCACTTTGCTAAATTATCTCCCGGATAAAGGTAGTGGGTGGAAATCCCGACTTGGAGCCAGGCTATTTTGGCTCGTATCTCCAAAAAAATTATACGTTAAATTATTTGCGCTTGCAACCGGGTTGGAAGCGCTCCGGGAAGGCCCTGGCAAAGTGATGGGTCTGGGTGGAGCCGAACAGGTCCGCATCCAGGACACGATATCCGGGTACTCCTTTCCCAACTGCGCCAGGGTCTTGCCGTATTAGACGCGGGTGCTCTCTTTGTCGGACACGATTTCTCTCGATCTATTTCTTCATCCTTGCGCCTTGGCGTCTTGGCGTTTACCCCTTGTAGGGGCGGCGTAACCCCGCCCCTATGAAGTAACCGCCAGGGTCGGGGGCGGATAGCTGCATGGCGGTTTCTGCGGTTTCCATTACCTTTGGTTTACAGAGAGGGATAAGGATCGTAATATCGTGTCTCCCATATTCTAGATTTAGATTAGTTGGATTCATATAACAATTACCAAGACTACTATGATCTTCTGTTAAGATGGGAATAAGGGTGAACTGCTTGATTGAATGAATAGCACTGACAATTTCTAAAATTGGGTCATATTTGATGCAACCCTACATTTTATGATTTTTGGTTTTCAGTTTTCGGTTTTCGGTAAAAGCAAAGTTTTCCCACAGAGGGACAAAGGGCTCAGATAAAAAAATCGCCAATATAAGTGCGACAAGATGGCAAGTAACGGTTTTTTAACCGAAAATAAAAAACCGGAATCCGAAAACCCTCTTTGACGGAATTGGTGGGCAGTGCCCACCCTGCACCGCCTTTTCAGCGAAAAACGAAAACCGCAGTTAAATAACCCGGGGCACCAGGAAATTGCCGTCTTCCCGGGCCGGGGCGTTTTCCAGGACAGCTTCCTGTGGCAGGCTTTCCCGGACCTGGTCCTCCCGGAAGACGTTGAATAAGGGAATCACGTGGGCCAGGGGCGCCACCCCGCTGGTATCCAGTTCCTGCAACTTCTCAACGTATTCCAGGATCTCGTTGAGTTGCACGGTAAATAGCTCGATCTCTTCGGGGTTGAGACTCAGGCGAGCCAGTTCGGCCACGTGCAGCACTTCATCCCGGGTCAGGGCCATGGACCAACCTCTTGTTCCCCCGGCTCTCCTGGCCGGAAAGGTCTTTACCTAAGATTTTATTATATAACCCGGGCAAGGCTGGGATGAAAAGATAAATTGCACGGAATGAGATCCCTGGGTGATTTTGCTGGCGCACCGCGCCCAGGCCCGGCTCTACGATAACTGAATTTTGCGCGGCGAGGTGAAATAATTTTGCCAAAACGCTTCGCTTATGGTTTATTTACTGCAAAGCGAAGTAAACTTCCTGGTTAAGAGGATATGAGGCAGTTGGGCCAAGTCAAGCTCAAAAACCAGGTGGCACAGGTTTTCAAGCTGTGCAAACTTTTCAGTGTAGGGAAGGGGAGTGCAATGTGCAAGGCTCCCTATGGCAAGATGAGCGTTTTGACCGAATTGTTCGGGATGAAGGAGAGTTTTTAGAAAAGTTAGTATATCAGAAACAACCCACTGAAGGCAGCCCTGGCCATTATTCCAGAAGAATACCCCTGGCTTTATGAAAATGACGGTTGCTGCACAGGTTGAAAACTTGTGCCACCAGTTTTTCTTATTTGATTAATAGCTTAAGGTTAAATAGATGAGAAATCAATTTTTTGGGGATACTAGGGACTTATTCTGCCCACCAATTTTTTAGTCCGTGTCCATATATTCTATTGTTCCTAAACGAGCCTTCGGTTGCCCATGGGCGCTTGGCTCCGCGGTTAATCCGAAAAACTTGCTGGCACAGGCTTTCCAGCCGGCGCCGGCTCAGCCTTTCTGATTGGGAAGTCTTTAAATGGCCGAACCTTGGCATGGTATGAGTATCAACCGGTTGGCGCCGCGGCTCGCCCGGCGGGAGGTCTCCCCGGTGGAGGTGACGGCCCAACTGCTGCAGCGCATCCGGGAGCGGGATGGGGAGCTGCACGCCTATCTGTTGGTGGATGAGGCCGGGGCCATGGCCCAGGCTCGGGAGGCCGAGGCCCGCCTGGCCCGGGGGGAAGGCTCACCCCTCACCGGCATTCCCCTGGCCCTGAAGGACGTCATGGTCACCCGGGGGCTGCGCACCACTTGCGCCTCCAAAATCCTGGGGAATTTTGTGCCCACCTACGACGCCACGGTGGTGGCCCGCCTGAGGCGGGCAGGCGCGATATTTTTGGGCAAAACCAACATGGATGAGTTCGCCATGGGCTCCTCCACCGAAAACTCGGCCTTTGGCCCCACCCTGAACCCCTGGAACCGGGAATACGTTCCGGGGGGCTCCTCCGGGGGCTCCGCGGCGGCGGTGGCCGCGGACCTGTGCCTCGCCTCGCTGGGCTCCGACACCGGCGGCTCCATCCGGCAGCCCGCCTGCCTCTGCGGGGTGGTGGGGCTGAAACCCACCTACGGCCGGGTCTCCCGCTACGGCCTGGTGGCCTACGCCTCTTCCCTGGATCAGATCGGTCCTATCACCAAAGAGGTGAAGGATGCGGCCCTGCTTATGGCTGTGATTGCCGGCCACGATCCCCTGGACTCCACCTCGGTGCCCCAGGGGGTGCCGGACTACGCCGCCGCCCTGGGTCAGGATCTCCAAGGGCTGAAGATCGGGGTGCCCCG
>JBEKDQ010000192.1:0-5084 GCA_050014275.1 Desulfobaccales bacterium
CTAAAAACCGTACTGATTCCTCCCAAAATCCAGGCTTAATTCATGATGCCGATTATGAGAATGCGCTGCGCGATTCTCACAATCGCCTATTTCATATCTGAAACTTTTAGCACTCCGACGATAATTCCCGATCCTGGCAAGATATCCGCGGTTATTCCTTTCCTTTTCTTTGATGGCGCGAATCAGCTCGGATTCGCTAAGGGCCATAGGATTCGGTGAGGAGTGAGGTCCCCCCGCTACGCCGGCGCTTGCGGCATAACGATTTCCCCCACCCTGGCCAAAACACCTTTTCTTGATCCTTAACTCTGACAAGAAAATTAAAATTAACCAGAAACAATCTCTTGACCGATCCGGTTATGAAATTTATATTGCATATACGAATGAATGCCCAAGATTAAACAAGTTATGGATATCACAAGCATAACCCCTGTTGAAAGATAAGGGATTAATTTAGCCAAAGTCCTTCTTGGGGCAGAGATGAGCCATACCGCTAAAAGCCAAAAAATCGGCGCCGTGATGGTGGTGGGCGGTGGCATCGCCGGCATCCAGGCGTCTCTGGACCTGGCGGAAAGCGGGTTTTTTGTCCATCTGGTGGAGAAAAAACCGGCCATCGGCGGTGCCATGGCTCAATTGAACAAGACCTTCCCCACCAACGACTGCGCTATGTGCACCCTGGCCCCCAAACTGGTGGAGTGCGGCCGGCACCTTAACATCCAGATCCATACCCTCACCGAGGTGAAGAGCATCACCGGTGAGCCAGGGAACTTCACCGCCGCTCTAGAAAAGCAGCCCCGCTACATCGACCCCGCCAAATGCACTGGCTGCTGGGAATGTGCCAAGGTCTGTCCAGTACCCATGCCGGACGAATTCAATCAGGGCCTGTCGCAGGGCAAGGCCGCCTATCGTCTCTACCCCCAGGCCATCCCGGGGGCATTTGCCATCAAGAAGCTGGACCGGGCCCCCTGCGTCCGGGCCTGCCCCGCCAATTTGAGCGCCCAGGGCTATGTGCAGTTGCTCAAGGAGCACAAATTCCCGGAGGCCCTGGCCCTCATCATGGACCGGCTGCCGCTGCCCGGCACCATCGGCCGCATCTGTCCCCACCCCTGCGAAACTGACTGCCGCCGCCAGGAAGTGGATGAGCCCATCGCCATCTGCAACCTGAAGCGCTTCGTGGCCGACACGGTGGATTGGGACGCCCTGCCGGTGCCCGAAGTTCCCCGCAGAAGCGAGAAGGTGGCCATCGTCGGCGCCGGTCCCTCCGGGCTGAGCTGCGCCTTCCACCTGGCCCTGAAGGGTATCCAGGCAGTGATCTTCGAGGCCGCGCCCGAGCCCGGCGGCTGGCTGCGCTACGGCATCCCGGAATACCGGCTGCCCCGGGAAGTGCTGCAAAGGGAAGTGAACTACCTGCAGCGCCTGGGCGTGCAGATCAACTGTAACGCCCCCATCGGCAAGGACCAGACCATCAACGACCTGCTGACCCGGGACGGCTTCAACGCCGTCTTCCTCGGAGTGGGCGCCCAGGATTCGGTGCGGATCCCGGTGCCGGGGCACGAGTCCCGGGGGGTCCTCTGGGGCGTCGAGTACCTCAAAGACTCGGCCATGGGCAAGAAGCAAAATCTGGCCGGGAAAAAGGTGCTGGTCATCGGGGGCGGCAACGTGGCCATGGACGTGGCCCGCACCGCAGTCCGGCAGCAGGGCAAAGTCACCCTCATCTGTCTGGAATCCCCGGAAGAGATGCCCGCCTCCCCCTGGGAAGTGGAAGAGGCCCGGGAGGAAGGGGTGGAGATCGTCAACCGCTGGGGCGTCAAGCAGATCCTGGAGAAGGGCGGCAAGGTCACCGGCATCCAATTGAAGGCGGTGGCCCGGGTCTTCGACGAGCAGGGCCGCTTCGCCCCCACCTATTTCGAAGATCAGACCAGGACTGCGGATGCCGACGTGGTCATCATGGCCATCGGCCAGAAGACCAACCTGCAGTTCCTCACCGAGGCCGACGACATCCAGCTCACCTCCCGGGGCCTCATCCAGACGGACCCGGAGAGCAAGGCCACTTCCCGGGAAGGCGTCTTTGCCGGCGGCGACGTGGAGACCGGCCCCTATATCGCCATCGCCGCGGTGGCTGCGGGCCGCGAGGCGGCCATCTCCATCGACCGCTACCTCCAGGGCCAGGATTTAAAGGCCGGCCGCCAGATGCCGCTCCAGCCCCTGGCCAAGGAAGAAGGCAAGTGGTCCCCCGTCCGGGCCGACATCGAAAAGAAGCAGCGGGCCCTGATGCAGACCCTGCCGGTGGAGCAGTGGATCGAGGGCTTCAAGGAAATCAACCTGGGCTACCGCGAAGAAGAGGCGGTGGCCGAAGCGGCCCGCTGCCTCAACTGCGGGGGCTGCTGCGAATGCCTGGAGTGTGTCGCGGTTTGCCAGGCCAAGGCCATCGATCATTCTCAGCGACCGGAGACCACAGAGCTCCAGGTGGGGGCAATCATCCTGGCCCCGGGTTACCAATTATTTGACCCCCACCAGAAGGCGGAATATGGCTATGGCCGCTATCCCAATGTCATCACTTCACTGGAATTTGAACGGATTCTGTCCCCCACCGGGCCAACCCAGGCCCATGTGAAACGCCCCTCCGACGGGGCCGACCCCCGAAAGGTGGCCTGGATTCAATGTGTCGGCTCCCGGGACCCGGCCCACGGCCGGCACTACTGCTCGGCGGTGTGCTGCATGTACGCCACCAAGCAAGCCCTCATCGCCCGGGAGCACGATGCCGCCATTGAACCCACCATCTTCTTCATCGACCTGCGGACCTACGGCAAGGGCTTCGAGCGCTATTACCAGCAGGCGAAAGAGCAGTATGGGGTGCGCTACATTCGCTCCATGATTTCCCGGCTGGTCCAGGATCCCCAGACCCACGACCTGGAACTCACTTATGTGGATGAGAGCGGCCAGCTCCAAACGGAGGTATTCAACCTGGTGGTCCTGTCCACCGGCATGGAAATGGGTCCGGAAACCGTGGCCTTGGCCCAGGAATTGGGGGTGGACCTGTCTGCCAGCAACTTTGTGCACACCAGTTGCTTTACGCCGGTGGCCACCTCTCAGCCCGGCATTTATGCCTGCGGCGCCTTCACCGGCCCCAAAGACATTCCTGACTCGCTGATGGAGGGCAGCGCCGCGGCCGTTTCGGCAGGCCGGGACCTGGCACCGGCGCGGGGCAGTCTGGTCAAGATCAAGGAGTTTCCTCCAGAGATAAACGTGGCCGGGGAGCCGCCCCGGGTCGGGGTGTTCATCTGCCATTGCGGGCTCAACATCGCCGGCGTAGCTGACATCCCCTTCCTGGTGGAATCGGCCCGCAACTTGCCCGACGTGGCCTATGTGCAGGCCAATCTCTTCAGCTGCTCCCAGGACGCCCAGAACCAGATGGAGGAAATGATCAAGGAGCACCAGCTTAACCGGATGGTGGTGGCGGCCTGCAGCCCCACCACCCACGCCCCCATCTTTCAGAATGTGCTCCGGGAAGGGCGCCTCAACAAATATCTCTTCGAGATGACCAACATTCGCAATCAGTGCACCTGGGTCCACCAATCGGAGCCTGAGCGGGCCACGGAAAAATGCCAGGATCTGATCAGGATGGCAGTGGCCAAGGCCCGGCTGCTGAAACCCCTGGACTATCTCTCTATAGGCGTCAATCACGTGGCCCTGGTGATTGGCGGGGGTATGGCCGGCATGACCGCGTCCCTGGCCCTGGCGGACCAGGGCTACCAGGTGCACCTGGTGGAGCGGCTGGATCACTTGGGAGGCAACGCCAGACGCCTCCACACCACCTGGAGGAAGGAGCCGGTCCAAACTTACGTTGAGGCCCTGGTGCAGGCGGTGGGAAAACATCCCAAGATCACGGTGCACTATGGCTCCATCCTCACCGAGGTCTCGGGCGCGGTGGGAAATTATAAGTCAAAACTGTCCACCGGCCGGGAGATTGACCACGGAATGGTGATTATCGCCATTGGCGCCGAGCCTTACCGGCCCGAGGGACTTTATCTCTACAAAAAGCACCCCAATGTTTTACTCTCTTTAGACCTGGACCAGGAACTGGCCCAGCAATCCCTGCGAGTCAAGGAGGCCAGGTCAGTAGCTTTTATACAGTGTGTCGGCTCCCGGATACCAGAGCGCCCTTATTGCAACCGGCTATGCTGCAGTCACTCGGTGGAAAACGCCCTGCGTCTGAAAGAACTGAACCCCGAGACGCAGGTGTACATCATTTACCGGGACCTCCGCACCTATGGGGAGCGGGAAGCCCTGTACTTCGAGGCCCGGCAAAAAGGGGTGGTTTTCCTCCGCTATTCCCTGGAGGAGCCGCCTCAGGTGGATGGTGAGGGGGATCGCATCCGTATTCTGGTGAAAGACCAGAATCTGAAGGCGCCGGTTGAGGTTACGGTGGACCTGCTGACCCTGGCCACCGCCATCATACCCCATCAGAATCTGCCTCTGGCAGAACTTTATAAGGTTTCCCTCACGGCCGAGGGGTTCTTTATGGAGGCCCACGCCAAAATCAAACCGGTGGAATCCAGCACCGCGGGCATCTTCTTTGCTGGGTTGTGCCATTACCCCAAGCCGATCCAGGAGTCCCTCGCCGAAGCCCTGGCCTGCGCCTCCCGGGCGGCCACCATTCTTTCCCGGGACTTCCTGGAACTGGAATCCACCATCTCACACGTCATCGACGAGAACTGCGACGGCTGCGCCTTCTGTGTGGACGCCTGCCCCTTCAAGGCCCTGACCCTCTTTGAGTACATGAAGGAAGGCAACGTCAAGAAGACGGTGGAGGTAAACGCCACCCAGTGCAAAGGCTGCGGCTCCTGCATGGCCACCTGCCCCAAACAGGGCATCTGCGTGGCCGGCTTTACCATGGAGCAGTTGGAGGCCCAGGTTGACGCGGCCTTGAGATTGATTTGACTTGCTTCTAGTGCTTCGCAGCCTTTTAGGCACAAACATGAGAAAGTCCTGATCACTGCTATGATTGAATATTTATCACGAAGCCAAAAACCTTCCATATTCAGGACATAGCGAGACTTTTAAATGTGGGCGAGGCCTTGTTCGAC
>JBEKDQ010000193.1:0-5084 GCA_050014275.1 Desulfobaccales bacterium
CAGGTGAGCGCCCGAGTGCCCCTCCAGGGACAGGTGCATCGGGATAACGCCGCCTATCTGCGCACCAAGGCCAGCCGCATGAATCACGGGCTGATCCTGGAAGAGGCGCAGGAGGCCACCGGAACCCCGGCCGAGGAAACCAGGGTCCTGGTTCGGGTCCGGGCCGCCCTGGAGGCCGCCCCGGAGCACCGGGGCCGCACCGGCCGTCCTCTGGTCACCTTGAGCTATGCCCAAAGCCTGGACGGCAGCATCGCCGCCCGCCCCGGCCATCCTTTGACCCTGAGCGGCCCTCAGTCCCTGGTTTTGACCCACGGCCTGCGGTCCTTCCACGACGCCATTTTGGTGGGCATCGGCACGGTGCTGGCCGACAACCCCCGCCTCGACGTCCGCCTGGTGACCGGCCGCAACCCCCAACCGGTGGTCGTGGACAGCCGCCTGCGCTTCCCGCCCTACGCCAACCTGCTGCGGAACGGCCGCGCCCCCTGGATCGTGGCCAATGAAGGGGCCGAACCCGCCCGCCGGCAAGCCCTGGAAGCCGCCGGGGCCCGGATCTTTTGCCTCCCCTCCAGCAATGGCTGGGTGGACCTGGAAGCGCTTCTAAAAAGGCTGGGGGAATTGGAGGTCAACAGCCTCATGGTGGAGGGCGGCGCCCAGGTGATCACCAGTTTTCTGGCCGCCCGCCTGGTGGACCAGGTCATCCTGACTATCGCCCCCTTGCTGGTGGGGGGCCGGCGGGTAGGGGACGGCATGGGGCCCGCCAATCTCCGGCCGTTCCCCCGCCTCAGCAACCTCACCTATCAGCGCCTGGGGGAAGACCTGGTCCTCATGGGCGAACCCGAATGGAAGGCGTAAATGCAGCGGCGAACCCTCTATTTCACCGCACCCCGGCAAGTGGCCCTGCGGCGGGAGGCCGTCGCCGCACCCTCCTTCGGCCAGGTGTTGGTGCAATCTATCGTCTCGGCCATCAGTCCCGGGACCGAAGGCCTCATCTACCAGGGCCAGGCCCCCCAGGAACTGGCCCGGGACGAGAGCATCGCCGCCCTGGCCGGCGACTTCTCCTTCCCCCTGAAATATGGTTATGCGGTGGTGGGCCAGGTGGTCTCCCTGGGGCCCGGGGTTTCCCCGGATTGGCAAGGCAAACAGGTCTTCGCCTTTCATCCTCACGAGAGCCACTTCCTGGCCACCCCCGATGAACTGCAGAGGCTGCCTGGCCACCTCACCCCGGAAGACGCGGTCTTCTTCCCCAACATGGAGACCGCGGTCACCTTTATGCTGGACGGCCAGCCCTTGATGGGGGAGCAGGTGGCCATCTTCGGCCAGGGGATCGTGGGACTGCTCCTCACCTCCCTGCTGAGCCGCTGGCCCTTAAGCTCCCTGGTGACCCTGGACCTCTATCCCAAACGGCGGCTGCTCTCCGAAAATCTGGGGGCCCACGTCAGCCTCGACCCCGCCACCTCGAACCTGGAGGAACACCTGTTGGGGCGCCTGCAGGGAGCGGGGCCCTACCCCGGCGCCGACCTGACCTTTGAGGTCTCCGGCAATCCCGAGGCCCTGAATCAGGCCATCGCTATCACCGGCTTCCACGGCCGGGTGGTCATCGGCTCCTGGTATGGCCGGAAGCGGAGCGACTTGAACCTCGGGGGCCGCTTCCACCGCAGCCGGCTGCGCCTGATCAGCAGCCAGGTGAGCAGCCTCCCCCCTGAACTCAGCGGCCGCTGGAGCAAATCCCGGCGCTATCAACTCACCTGGCAAATGCTGGAGGAGATCAAGCCGTCCCGCTTCATTAGCCATCGTTTTCCCATCACCCAGGCCGCCCGGGCCTATGAGTTGCTCGACCGGAACCCTGGGGAGGCCATTCAGGTGATTTTCGATTATTGAGTTCAACAGTGTCCGGCAACAGCATTGCGTGAAGAAACTTACACTAGAACCCATGGCAAAACCTGATTTCACTGTCATCCTGAACGAAGTGAAGGATCTCAAGTCACTAAAAAATACGAGATTCTTCGCTGCGCTCAGAGTGACATTTTTGGGCAGGCCGATGTTTTGCAATAGATTCTATCGTCAGGTTTCAGAAATATCTTTAAAAATAGCTACATGTTCTGATAGCCGCTCAGCATGACAAAGAAATGAGGGTGGATACTGCCCACCAATTCCTTAGAAAAGAACCGCTTCATTGAACCGTATTGCGTCTAAACTCGAGACTCGAAACTCGACTTTCAAGGAGCCGACCATGCACATGTTATACACCCTGGCGGTCAAGCGATCCTTCGTGGCCCGGCATTTCCTGGAGGGGGGCGATTGGGGCCGGGAAAACCATCCCCACTCCCATCAGTACCAGATGGAGACGCTGCTGGAGGGCAAAGTTCTCAATGCTTACGGCTTTCTGGTGGATATTGTGGACCTGGAGGCCCATCTGGATGAGCTGGTGGCCTATTATCGGGATCAAATCCTGAACGAGCTGCCGGAATTCGCCGGGCTCAATCCCAGCATCGAGCATTTCGCCCGAGTCCTCTGCCAGGAGCTCTGCAGCCGCCTCAAGGAGCCGCTCCACGCCGTCACCGCCAAGGTTTGGGAGGATGACATCGCCTGGGCCGCCTACCGGGAGGAACGCTAGTTGCATCTGGGCCTGTTGCTTTATGGCGAACTTAACCTGGTCTCCGGCGGCTTCCTTTATGATCGGCAACTGGTCCGGCATTTCGTGAACCGGGGGGACGAGGTGGAAGTCATCTCCATCCCCTGGCGCGCCTACGGCCGCGGCCTGTTAGACAACCTCTCGCCGCACCTCGGTGAACGCCTGCGCCGGGCTCACTTTGAGCTGCTGCTCCAGGATGAGCTGACGCATCCCTCGCTGTTCCATCTCAATCATTGGCTGCGCCGCCGGGTTTCCTATCCCCTGGTAGCCATCGTTCACCATCTCCGGAGCTGCGAAGCCCGGGCCACCTGGCAAAACCGGCTCTATCGGTGGGTGGAGGGCTCGTACCTGGGTTCGGTGGACGGCTTCATCTGCAATAGCCAGACCACCCGGGCCGAGGTGGAGTCCCTGGTGGGGGCGGGCCGGCCGGTGGTGGTGGCGCCGCCCGGGGGCGATCGCCTGCCCGGCAAATTCTCCGCGGCGCAAATTGCCGCCAAGGCCTTAGCCCCGGGACCCTTAAAAATCATCGCGGTGGCCAACCTGATTCCTCGGAAAGGAATCCATACCTTGATAACTGCCCTGGCCAGCCTGCCTCACCACCATTGGCAACTCACGGTGGCAGGCAGTCTCGATCTGGATAGCCGATATGTCGCCAGCCTTCGCCGCCAGGTCGAGCAGGAGAAGGTAAGTCCCAGGATAACCTGGCTGGGTTTGGTGTCCGACCAAGAGTTGGCCGTGCTGCTTCCCCAGCATCACTTGCTGGCCGTGCCCTCCTTTTACGAGGGTTTCGGCATCGTTTACCTGGAGGCCATGCGCTTCGGCCTGCCCGTCATTGCCGGAGCCGCGGGCGGAGCTCGGGAAATTGTTCGCCACGGGGTGGACGGCTTCCTGGTGCCCCCGGGTGACCCCGCGGTCCTATCCCGGCGCCTCGCCTCACTGATGCAAGACCGGGACTTGCTGGGGCGCCTGAGCCTGGCGGCCCTGGCCCGGGCCGCCTCCCATCCCACCTGGGAGGCGAGTGCCGCCCAGGTGCGGGAATTTTTATGCGGGTTTAATTAAACGCATCTTTAACCTGGATTATTCGGCGAAAAGTGAAGCAACCCAATAACCATATGATCTAAATGGAATAATTAGCAAAGGGCGGGTCTCCGAGGCTCGCTAGTGGTGAAAGCCGCAAAGGGGTGGTCCGGCCGGTTTTTACCGGTCCATCATGATAGATTTCCAGGCGGCCAAGATCACCTCAGACGTTGGTGTTCTCCCGGTGCGAGAGGTAGACAAACCTTTCAGGATCTCTGTTTGATGATTATTAACAGGTACAGGGGATCATAAAGTCAGTAGTGTCCGGCAACAAAATTGCATGGAGAAGATTACAATCTCGCAGTTAAAATTTAGACCATTGTAATTTCAGCGATATCAACATATTATACCGATGCTCACTAAATCCCCTCTCCCTTGCAAGGGGACGAACCGGGTGAGGGGTGGCTTCATCGGCCGTTGCCTACCCCCTCACCCTGCCCTCTCCCCCCCAAGGTGGAAGAGGGTAAGGGTGGGGGGACAGGAATTTTCTTTTCCGCTCCCATTAATACCTGGTGCGAAACGTGAGATATAAGCCGCGGGCCGGCTATCCTACTTACAAATTTTCCCGGAGGTTTCAAATTTCTTGACAAGCGGGGTAATCTATTGTTAGATTTTTCCCGTATCTTAGCATGTCGGACGAAGGCGGGGCGCGGCGCCCTGGGAGCCAATCGGAAGGGTATGCTAAATACCCTCCTTTTTTTTGTCTGACTGCTTCTCAGTTGGTGCGGCTCTGCGGGCCGGACGTTTTATCATTTCAGGAGGGAAGGCATAATGAAGGAAAGAGGGAAGGTTAAATGGTTTAATGACGCCAAGGGTTTTGGGTTCATCTCCCGGGAAGACGGTCCCGATGTCTTTGTCCATTTCAGCGCCATCACGGGCGACGGTTTCCGGTCCCTGGCAGAAAACCAGGAAGTGGAGTTTGAGGTGGTCCAAGGCGCCAAGGGACCACAGGCCCAAAACGTCATGAAAATTTAACCTTAGGGGCGGCCCGCTGGGTCGCTAAAATTCGGTTATCTATTTTCTGTTTTCTGTTTTCTGTGAAGGGCAAGTCAAAGTCAAAGGCCTCTTAGCCGAGGCAGAAAACAGACCATTATCCTCAGTGTAGCTCACCCGGGTCCCTTCCAGGCAGGCTCCGCCAGATATGAGGAATGATCCCGGTAGCCGGCAGGATCGCGGATCCTGCCGGTTTTTTTTGGCGAGTCCCCGGCTTCAGGGATTGGGTCCCTACTCCCTCCCCCTGAGAGGGGGGAGCGACTGTCTTGTTTGTCAAGCTGCAATAGGCAGCTGTGGGTTCCAGTAGGTACCGTTTTTGAGCATGGCATTAAGGATCACCAGGATTTTGCGCATGCAGGCAGTGAGGGCCACCTTAGGCGGC
>JBEKDQ010000194.1:0-5082 GCA_050014275.1 Desulfobaccales bacterium
GGAAGCGGAGCAGCCGGCCCCACTCGGTCACCGGCGCCGCCTCCAGGTCGTCCACCGGCACCACCAGGTGGGGCACCCCCACCCGCACAAAATGGCCGGTGACGTTGGCCTCCTCCAGGGGGATGGTCTGATTAAGTTGGAAGTCCCCCACCCCGGTTAGGGCTAGCTTGACCCGGCGGTCCCGGACCTCGGCGTGGATGACTCCGGCCCCGGTCTCAAAGGACAGGGTTTCCGGGGCCATGCCGGAGAGCACCGCAAAGCGGGCGGCGCAGCGCCCGCCATTGCCGCACATCTCCGGCTCGGAGCCGTCGGCGTTGTAAAAACGCCAGCGGAAGTGGGCTGCGGCTGAGGCCTCAATGAGGATGAGGCCATCGGCCCCCACCCCCACCTGGCGGTGGCAGAGCCGGCGGGCCAGGGCGGGCTGTTCCGCCTCGGGAATAAATCGGGCCCGGTGGTCGATGAGGACGAAGTCGTTGCCCCCGCCGTGCATTTTAAAAAAAGGAATGTGCTGCCGGTTTTCCACGCCTATGGTCCTGTAATTTAAAAACCCCCCAGAAGGTTAGCTTGCGTGAAGCCCAAAGACTTCCTCCCACGTCACGACACATGCAAACATTCGATCTCGAAAGGTGAGTGCCTTCCAGGCACAGGATAGCCTTTCCCAATACCAGTCGACATTGAACTTGGGGGACAAGAGAACTAAACCTTTAATCTCCCCTTTGAGCGCTCCCAAATATTCCAGTTGCCGCGATAGCTGTCCATCTGGTGGCCACTCGGCGTAAGTGAAAAAACCATCGACTTTTGCCTCAAACATCACCTTGTGGCGAAGATCGTTTGACATATAGATCGCGTCCGCCCTCATCCACCCCCACCGATTAGTCTGCTCTCCTGAGGCGGAGAAAAGTGGATACTCAGAGAGCGTTAGACCCGGTTGGCTAAGCACGGAGGACAAGGCGGAGCTAGTTATAGATGCATCTACGAATCTCGGCGCAACCCCACTCCATTCGATCTTCTGGCGAGCCTGGCGATAGACGAAAATCGCTTGTAGTTCTACCTCACGTCCAGGATAAAGGCTCGTTAAAGGATCTCGGACCTCTTTACCTTCCAGGAGATTAAAAAAGTCGTCTACTTCAGGTCTTGGCATGGGTACCCCTTTTCGCCCTGTTGATAAATATAATTTATACCGTTTTATGTGATCTTGTAGCGCCAGTTCTCGAATCATCACATCTATTTCAAAAATTCCGGGATGGACTCGCCCCAGGTAAGCTGCCGATAAGTCTCCCGTTTCCTGATAACATAAAATTCGTCATCCCGCACCAAGATTTCCGGAACCCGGGGGCGGGCGTTGTAATTGGAACTCATGGAAAAGCCATAGGCGCCGGCGCTCATCACCGCCGCCAGCTCCCCCGGCCGGAAGTCCGGCAGCTTCCGGTCCTTGGCCAGGAAATCCCCGGACTCGCAGATGGGCCCCACCAGGGAGGCGGTCACCATGGCCCTTGGAGAAGACCCTTGCACCACCGGGCAGATCGCATGGAAAGAACCGTAGAGGCTAGGGCGGGCCAGGTCGTTCATGCCCGCGTCCACGATAATGAAATGCCTGGCTTCGCTCTCCTTGGTATAGAGCACCTTGGTCACCAGGATGCCGGCGTTGCCCACCAGCACCCGACCGGGCTCCAGGATCAGGGTGACCTCCAGCCCCTTTAGCCTTTCCACCAGTTTGCCGCCATACTCGTAGGGGTGCGGGGGCTCTTCCTGGTCGTAGCGGATCCCCAGGCCGCCGCCCAGGTCCAGATAACGGATGCGGATGCCCTGGGCCCTGAGGCGTCCCACCAGGTCCTTGAGGCGCTCCAGGGCCTCCACGAAGGGGGCCACCTGGGTAATCTGGGAGCCGATGTGGCAGGCCACCCCCAGCACCTCCAGATGGGGCAGCTCCATGGCCCGGCGGTAGTCCTCCAGAGCCCGCTGGATATCGATGCCGAACTTATTCTTCTTGAGACCGGTGGAGATATAGGGATGGGTGTGGGGGTCGATGTCCGGGTTGATGCGCAGGGCCACCGGGGCCTTCTTCTTAAGGCGGCCGGCAATGCGGTTGATCTCCTCCAGCTCCTGGGAGGATTCCATATTGAACAGCAGGATACCGGCCTTCAGGGCCGCCCGGATCTCCTCGGGGCGCTTGCCCACCCCGGAATAGACGATGCGGCCCGGGTCCACCCCGGCCGCCAGGGCCCGGTGGAGGTCCCCGCCGGAGACGATGTCCGCTCCGCATCCCAGGTGAGCCAGCAGGCTCAAGATGGCCAGGTTGGCGTTGGCCTTCACCGCGAAGCAGACGATATGGGGGAAGCCCTGGAAGGCGGCTTCGAACACCCGGAAGTGGTGCTCCAGGGTAGCGGCGCTGTAAAGATAAAAGGGCGTTCCTACCCGGGCGGCGATGCGGCGCACCGGGACGTTTTCACAGTAGAGTTCGCCGGCATGGTAGTTGAAATGGTGCATCGGTCAGGACCTGTTAGCAGTGGCGGCCAGCGATCAGCAGCCAGCTAAAGCAAAATTTGCTTCCCAGGTTATGATTATAAAATTAATTATTAAGAAAAGCAGAAAGATATTAAATTACCCCTCATCCTACCCTCTCCCCCATCGGAGAGAGGGGATAAATAAGAGACCCCATTAAGCTCCCATTGATAGCTAAAACTTTTACCAAAAACAGAAAACAGAAAACAGTCGTTTAGTGCGGCCTATGGCCGCCAAAATTCGGCGGGCACAGGCCGCCCTGTGAGTTCGGACACAGGCTGGAAGCCTGATCCACTAAAGGCCCTTTTACCGAAAGTTTTGCCGTGAAAATCAAAATCCCCCTAAATCCCAGTGGTGTCCGGTAGCAATTCCCCGTTTACCGCAAGACCATGATCATCTGTGCTCTGCCGATCCCGTACTTTTTCCCGGGACATGATTGGCGCGATTATAACTTCTCCCTCTCCCCCTCGAGGGGGAGAGGGAGCTTTAGGGAACCTGGTTACGCCATGGTGCAAGCTTTATCAAGCGGACGATCATCTATTACCCTCGGTGCAGAGTAACGATTTTTTCAGAGAAAAGCCTGCGGTTTCTTGAAGAGTTCAAAACCCTGCCGGACACTACTGCCTAAATCCCCCCTTTTCTTAAGGAGGACTTTAAAACCTCCCTTTGTTTAAAAAGTGGGGGAGAGGGGATTTTCATCCCCGACGAGTGGCCGATATTGGTCATGACCTTTTAGCCTGCGCCGCACAGGCGAGACGCCTGTGCCACCATAAAATGTTCCTTTGCCGGCAAACGGTACAAGAACCGCCACTACTGATACCAAAAACAGAAAACAGAAAATAGCTAATAAGTGATCGCCGCTTCTTCGGAAGGCAGGCTTTCATTGGCCCGGGGGCTATTGTCGACCGCGGTTACGTAGTAATAGTAAGTCTGCCCCTGCTTCACCCGGGAATCGACAAAATACGGCTTGGTCAAAAGCTCCGGGATCAGGCGGCTCGGCTGGCTCTCCCCCGGGGAGCGGCGGTAGACCCGGTAGCCCGCCAGGTCGGGAGCGGGGCTGGGCTGCCAACGCAGCTCCACCCCCTGGGAGGTGGGCACCGCCAGCAGGCCCAATAGGGGGGGCGGCGGCGTCAGCTTCTCCGGCCTGGCGGTGCGCAGGGGGGAGTCGCCGCTGGCCAGCAACTCGCCTCCCAGGCGCCGCACCGCCTGCACCATGTAAGTATATTCCACCTGGTTCAGCACCGCCACATCCTGGTAAGCGGTTTGAGGGAGGGGCCCGGGCGAGAGCTTGCTCCAGGCGCCGGAGCCTTCACGGCGATAGATGAGATAACCCGCCAGGTCCCTGGCCGGCGAGCCGTTATCGAGTTGGCTCACCGGGCTCCAGCGCAGCGCCACCAGCCGATCTCCCGGGGCCGCTTGCAGGTCCAGTGGAGGGCGGGGCAGCCAGCCCCAGACGTGGCTCAAGGTGCGGGACCAGCTCCCCAGGTAGCCATCCTGGTCATAGGCCGCCACCCGGTAGAAATAACGATGGTCCGGGGCCAACTCCCGGTCCTGAAAGATGAAGGCCTCCCCCCGCACCTCGCCCTGCTGGGGATAGGCCAGGTCGATGTCGGCATAGAGGACGAAATTGGCGGGGCAGGAGGCCTCCGGCGACACCCCTCTGACCTCGCAGCGATAGACCCGGCAGCCCTTCACCTGGGTCAACGGCTGCCCTAACAGGTTGACCCGGGGGAGCAGCCAGCTCAGGACCAGGGCGTTGCCTTCCTGGGAGAGCTGAAACTCCCGCACCGGCCCGGGCAAGAGCCGCTCCGGCGCAAAGGGCGCCAACTTCTTGCCGCAACCTCCGCCGAGAATAGTCAGGGCAATGAACCAAAATAATAGCAAATGACTGGCAGCTGCTCCGGTTTTCGGTTGGCGCTTTTCGCTTTTCGCCCTGGGCCTGGAAAAAAGTGGAGATTCCATCTCCGGGCGCCTGTCAGATCTCTTGCTCATGCGGATTGATTCCCAATTCCGCTTCGGCCCGGGCAAGGGCCTCGGCCACCCGTTCCGGGGCGGTGCCCCCAGGGGAGCGCCGCCGGGACACGGCGTGCTCGATGGTCAGCCACCCGGATAGCTCCTCCCGGGCCAGGGGGGCGAATTCCTGAATCTCCGCCAGGCTCAGCTCCCACAATTCCTGGCCCCGGCTCTCGGCGTAGCGCACCGTCCGGCCAACCTGTGCGTGGGCGGTGCGGAAGGGTACCCCCCTGGTGACCAGGTAATCCGCCATGTCGGTGGCGGTGAGGAAACCGCCCTTAAGGGCGGCGGCCATCCGCTCCGGCCGCACCTGCAATTCCGTGAGCAGACCGGACATGAGGGTCACCGCGGCCTTCACTGTGTCCACCGTGTCGAACAGGGGCTCCTTGTCCTCCTGGAGGTCCCGGTTGTAGGCCAGGGGCAGACCCTTGAGGGTCATTAGCAGGCCCATCAGGTGGCCGGCCACCCGGCCGCTCTTGCCCCGGATGAGCTCAGGCACGTCGGGGTTTTTCTTCTGGGGCATGATGGAGGAGCCGGTGGCGTAAGCGTCCGGCAGCGCCACGAAGC
>JBEKDQ010000195.1:0-5079 GCA_050014275.1 Desulfobaccales bacterium
GGCCTTTGCGGCGGCCGCGGCCAATGCCGACTGGAAAAGCGCCCCTTATGGCTTTTACCTGATGTTGGATGACCAGCCGGGTGACCAGAGCTGGCCCATCGCCGGCGCCACCTTCATCATGGTCCACCAGGATCAGCCCGACGCCGCCAAGGCCCAGGCCATGCTGAAGTACTTCGATTGGTGCTACCGGCACGGCGGCGAAATGGCCGAAAAGCTCGACTATGTCCCCATGCCCATAAGCGTGGTGGACATGGTGGAAGCCACCTGGGCTAAGGAAATCACCTCCGGCGGCAAACCGGTGTGGCCGGTTAAATAAAGGCAGGCGAGGCCGCAGCCGCGACCCTCTTGGCCAACTTGATTATCTCCACGGAGAGGCTGGGGTCATCCGGGCTCTAGCCTCAACCTCATATGTCAACGGATAGCTTAACCATCTCAAAGCGGCCGGTGCAGCAAGCCTCCAGGGGCGACCGGACCTTCCGCTGGCTGGCGGTCTCCAGCGCCCTGCTGATCCCGTTGCTGATGGGCGGCATCTTCCTTGCCCTGCTGCAGCAATCTCTCCCGGCCATCAAGCGCTTCGGCTTCGGCTTCCTGACTTCCCAGCAGTGGAACCCGGTTACCGAACAATTCGGGGCCCTCAGCAGCATTTACGGCACCCTGGTCTCCACCCTCATCGCCATGCTGCTGGCAGTCCCTTTGAGCCTGGCCCTGGCCCTGTTTTTGGTGGAACTGGCGCCACCCCGGGTGAGCCGGGTAGTGGGCACTATTATCGAGCTGCTGGCCGCCATTCCCAGTATCATCTACGGCATGTGGGGCATGTTTATCTTTGCCCCTTTCATGGCCAACTATATCCAGCCGGCCCTGGGAAAGACCCTGGGCTGGCTGCCGTTGTTTCAAGGCCCCCCCTTGGGCATCGGCATGCTCACCGCTGGGATCATCCTGGCCTTCATGGTCCTGCCCTTTATCTGCGCCATCACCAGGGACGTCTTTTCCCTGGTGCCCAACGTGGTGAAGGAGGCCGCCTTCGGGATGGGGGCCACCACCTGGGAAGTGACTTATAAGGTGACCATCCCCTACGGCTTGGTGGGCATCATCGGCGCGGTCTTCCTGGGGTTGGGCCGGGCTTTGGGGGAGACCATGGCCGTCACCTTTGTGATCGGCAACTCTCACTACATATCCACCTCGCTGTTCGGCGCCGGCAACACTATCGCCTCCACCCTGGCCAACGAATTCACCGAGGCCACCGAGGCCATGTATATCAGCTCCCTGATTGAACTGGGCTTGATCCTGTTCATCATCACCTACGCGGTGCAGATGTTCTCCCAGATGCTCCTGAAGCGAATGTACCGCGCCTGGAACGTCGGCCTATGAAACCCCGGCCCGCCACCGGCCGCCGGCTTACCAATGGCGTCGTCAGCGTCCTGTCGACTTTATCCGCAGTCCTGGGCATGTTGATCCTGGCTTGGATCATCTGGGTGGTAGTGGGCCGGGGCCTGGGCGCCTTTAATCTGGACTTCTTCACGCAATTGCCCACCCCGCCGGGCATGGAGGGCGGCGGCTTGGCCAACGCCATCGTCGGCACCCTGGTCATGACCCTGCTGGCCACCCTGGTGGCGGTGCCCCTGGGCCTGATGGCGGGAGTGTACCTGGCGGAATTGGCTCAGGGCTCGCGACTGTCCGACAACACACGGTTTTCCGCCAACGTCTTGATAGGGATGCCCTCCATCATTATCGGGATCTTCGCCTACGCCCTGGTGGTGGTCCCGCTGGGGAGGTTCTCCGGCTACGCCGGCATCGTGGCCCTGGCCATCATCATGCTGCCCATTGCCGCCCGAGCCACCGAGGACATGCTGCGCCTGGTGCCCAATACCCTGCGGGAGGCGGGCCTGGCCTTGGGGGCGCCCCGCTGGCGGATAACCTTAACTATCGTCTTTAGAGCGGCCAAGGCGGGGTTAATCACCGGAATCTTGCTGGCCGTGGCGAGGGTAAGCGGCGAAACCGCCCCCCTGTTGTTTACCGCCCTCAACAGCCCCTATATGATGACCTCTTTGGGCCAGCCGACCCCCAATCTCACCGTAACCATCTTCAACTATGCCATGTCCCCCTATCCCGACTGGCAACAAAAGGCCTGGGGGGCCTCGTTGCTGATTACCGGCGGGGTCCTGGCCCTGACCTTGCTTACCCGTTATACCCTGCGAGAGCGGAAGACATGAAAGACCTGTCAGCTACCTTGACTCTACCCATCATGGCTGCCGACAGCGGCCAGGCGGCCGCCGCAGAAACCTCGAGCACCAGCCGGGGCGACCCGAAGATGGTGGCCCGCCAGGTGAGTTTCTTTTATGGGGAAAACCAGGCCTTGTTTGACAACAACCTGGGGATCGCCCGCAACCGGGTGACCGCCATCATCGGCCCTTCCGGCTGCGGCAAGTCCACCCATATCCGCATCTATAACCGCATTTACGAGCTCTATGGGGACCAGCGGGCCAGCGGCGAGGTGCTGCTGGACGGCCATAATATCCTCAGCCCGGGTTACGATCTCATGGAACTGCGCCGCAAGGTGGGGATGATCTTCCAGAAGCCCACCCCCTTTCCCATGAGCATCTTCGACAACGTGGCCTACGGCCTCAAGATGCACTACCGCCTCAGCCGGGGAGAGCTGGCTGACCGGGTGGAAGAGGCCTTGAGCCGGGCGGCCCTCTGGGACGAAGTGAAGGATCACCTGCGCCAGCCGGGCACCGCCATCTCCGGGGGGCAACAGCAGCGGCTCTGCATCGCCCGGGCCCTGGCGGTGGAGCCGGAAATCCTGCTGATGGATGAACCCACCTCCGCCATCGACCCCATTGCCACCGCCAGGATCGAGGAGTTGGTCAATACCCTGAAGGCCACTTACACCATTGTCATCGTCACCCACAACATGCAGCAGGCCGCCCGGGTTTCCGATTACACCGCCTTCTTTTACCAGGGACGCATCGTGGAGTTCGGCCCCACTCAAAGAATCTTCACCACCCCCACCAATAAGCAGACTGAGGACTACATCACCGGCCGTTTCGGTTGATAGCGGCTGGCGGATTTTCCCAAGGCAAACCGCTGGCAAGATGCGATTAAAAAGCCGCTATCTAACCCGCCCGCCAGTAGTGTCCGGCAACAAAATTGCAAGGGGAAGATTACAATATCTCGCAATTAAACTCTATCCCATTGTAATTTCAACGATATCAACATATTATATCGATGCCACTAAATTTCCTCTCCCCTGTGAGGGGACGACACCGGGTGAGGGGTGGCTTCATCGGCCGTTGCCTACCCCCCTCACCCTGCCCTCTCCCCCCCCAAGGGGGGAGAGGGAAATAGCTTGTATATTCCATGAAACAAAACGTAGGGGCGACCCGCTGGGTCGCCCAGGGCAGTGAGCAAAACCTGGGATGCGCACCCCATACCCGGTCATTCATTAGCTGTTGAGTGTACCTAAGTTCAAACAGATCCCTACTGCCTGCCTCATAGCAAAAACCTTCCGGACACTACTGGCCCCGGGCAGGATTCACTAGATAGTTTCCAATAGCAGTTCCAGGTCGGGTAATTCAAGGTTTTGTCCGGTAAACCGAACCAGGCCGCGATTTGCCAGTTCCTTGGTGGCTCGGTGGAAGGTCTCAGGGATCATATCCAAGAAAGTGGCCAAGTTGGAAGACCTTAGTTATGCCGGCCTCAAGCTCTCCTGCCAAACCATCTTCCAAGACCCGGCGACCATCAAGGTGCCGCAGCCGGTGAACGAAGGCCATAGCCAAGGGGGTCTTTGTAGTAAACGCCGGGAAAAAATCCTGTGCGGTTCCTCCCTGCTGAGGCTATCCGGTCTTGATGCCCTGCCAGAACTTCAGTTTATTGATGATCTTGGGAATAAACAAACAAAAGACGAAGAGCCCCAGGGAGAAGAACACCTTCCAGGTCAGGAGGTTGGCCCACTGGCCGGTGGCCCAGACCTCCTTGACGGTGCCCACGAAGAAGGTGAAGATGAAGGTTCCCGGCAAAATGCCGAGTCCCGTGGCCCAGAGGTAATCCCGAAAGCGCACCCTGGTCAGGCCCATCCCGAAGTTCATGGGTGCAAAGGGGAAATAGACCAGGTGCATGTAGAGCACAGTGGCAAAACCGTTTCGTTCAACGGCTTCATCGTATTTTTTGAGCCGGTCGCCGATGAGGGAGGCGACGAATTCCCGCCCCAGGTAGCGCCCGATGAGGAAGGCGCCCGCCGCGCCCAGCATCGCCGCCACCCAGACGTAGACGAACCCCCAATAGGGGCCGAAGATGGCGGCCCCCAGAGCGGTAAGCGGGGCCACCGGAATGAACAGGCAGACCCCCACGGCATAGATCAGAATAAAGGTCAGGGGCCCCCATATTCCCGCGGCCGCCAGCAGAGTCCCCAACTTTTCCACGGTGAGAAATTCCCTGACGCCGGTAAAACGGACAGCAGTTACCACCGCGGCCGCAATAAAGATTAGCAGGAGGACGGCCTTAATTAGGGCTACCCTGCGAAATTTGCCGGTCTGCATCTGCACCCTGCTTCAACTTGCCACCCAGGCTTCCCGGGCGGACCATGGGTCAGCCCTCCCTGGATTTGCCAGGTGAGCCATGAAAGTTAGCTGCTGCCGAATATGCGGCCCAGAAAGCCTTGCTTTTGCGGCTCCGGATCCGGCAGCCCTAAGTGCCGGCAGATGACGGCCTCCAGTTTATCTTCGGCGACGTCCGCGCCTTCCACCACGATTTCCTCCCCCACCATGATGGCCGGAGCCGCGGGAAGATCCAGCTCGAAATATTCATCGGTCTGATAATCGGCAATGGGCTTGGAGATAACCTCCGCCTCGAATGCATACCTTTGGCCCAACCTGGGCACCATTTCCTGGAAGTGCTTTCAGGGCTTGCCATTGGGCTCGTTGTAAAAACATCTCACTTTTAACATGGCCCTTCTCCTGCTTCGAAAAGTTCCTCATGCGGCTTCCAGGGTTACTTGGTAGCCTAGGTCTTTAATGCGTTTGAGAAGGAAAGGGAGCAGCCGGTTTTTGTTGAGCTTATCAAAGTAGTCGCCGCCCAGGTTTT
>JBEKDQ010000196.1:0-5057 GCA_050014275.1 Desulfobaccales bacterium
ATCGGCCTGCGGGGCCTGGCCCGGCGATTGGGAGTGGAGTTTTTGTTCAAGAAACGGGAAAACCATTTCGTCTGGTGGCAATCCATCCAGCACCTGGAGGAAAAGACCGCCAGTCTGCGACTGGTCTCGGAAAAATCGCAATTGGATAAGCTCCACCCCGCCGACCTGGCGGATATTCTGGAGGACCTGGATTACAAGAAGAGAACCGACTTCATCGAAGACCTGGACGTGGAAACGGTAGCGGAGGCCGTAGCGGAAATGGAGGCGGACACCCAGATCGAGATCCTGGAGCACCTGGGAAGCCGTCAGGCCGCGGAACTCCTGCAGGAGATGCCCCCGGACGAGGCCGCCGATCTGTTGGGGGAGTTGACCGAGGAGAAATCCGACGAACTCTTGAAACTTATGGGACCGGAGGAGGCCCAGGAAGTCCGGGATCTCATGGAGCACGAAGAAGGGACCGCCGGGGCTCTGATGACCACGGATTACATCGCCTTACCGCCGGACCTCACCGTGGCCGAGGCCTTCGCGCGGCTGCGGAAACTGGCGGCGGAAGCGGAGATCATCTACTATCTCTACATTCTGGGCGAGGATGAAACCCTGCTGGGAGTTGTCTCTTTAAGGGATCTGCTGGTCGCGGAGCCGGAAACCAGATTGCAGGACCTGATGCAGACCCGGATTATCTCAGTGCTCCCTGAAGATTCGAACTCGCAGGTGACGGAACTTATCGACAAATATGCTCTCCTGGCCGTGCCGGTGGTGGAGGAGGGCGGCAAGCTGGCGGGCGTCATCACGATGGACGACGTCTTGGAAATGCATATCCCGGACCGTGGCAGGCTGGAGACCTTTGCCAATTTCTTCATCAGCAAGCGCTCGGCAAAGGGAGGTAAGGAATCATGAACCCCAGGATGGCCAATTTATCCAGGAGATTCTGGATTTTTCTGGTGATCCTGGGGCCGGGCATCATCACCGCCAATGTGGACAATGATGCCGGCGGCATCACCACTTACTCCGTGGCCGGCGCCAGCCTGGGTTATAAGCTCCTGTGGACCATCATCCCCATGACCCTGGCCCTCATCGTCGTCCAGGAAATGTGCGCCCGGATGGGGGCGGTCACCGGTAAGGGCCTGGCTGACCTGATCCGGGAGCGCACCGGGGTGAAATGGACTGCCTTCATTATGTTGACGTTGCTGCTGGCCGATTTGGGCAATACCATTTGCGAATTTGCCGGGGTGGCGGCTAGCATGGAACTGTTCGGGGTGATCAAGTATATCGCCGTGCCCCTGGGGGCCCTGGGTATCTGGGTGCTGGTGATCAGAAAATCCTATAAATTCGTGGAAAAGGTCTTTTTGGCTGCTTGTGTTCTGTATCTCACCTACATAATTTCGGGATTGATGGCGCATCCCTCCTGGAGAGAAGTGGGACGCGAGCTGGTCATTCCCAATTTCAGCTTTGATAGCAACTATCTGACTATCCTGGTCGGAGTGATCGGCACCACCATCGCCCCCTGGATGCAGTTCTACATCCAGTCGGCAGTGGTGGAAAAGGGCATCACGGTTAAGGATTTTGGCTACTGTAAGTGGGATGTGATCTCGGGCTGCTTTATGACCAATATTGTGGCCCTGTTTATCATTGTGGCCTGTGCCGCGACCCTTCATGTCCACGGGATTAAGATCGAAACGGCGAAGGAGGCCGCCCTGGCCCTCGGGCCGTTGGCGGGCAAATGGGCCCAATGGCTCTTTGCCCTGGGCCTGTTGAACGCCTCGCTGTTTTCCGCCTCCATCCTACCGCTGGCCACCTCTTACTACGTCTGTGAGGCCTTCGGTTTCGAAGCCGGAGTTAATCATTCCTGGAAAGAGGCGCCGGTGTTTTACTGGCTTTACACCCTGCTCATCGCCATCGGAGCCGCGGTGATCCTCATCCCCAATATGCCCCTGATTGCGGTAATGTTTTGGTCTCAGGTGGCCAACGGGGTGCTGTTGCCCTTTGTCCTAATCTTCATGCTAATTTTGATCAATAATAAAGACCTCATGGGGGCTTACGCCAACAACTGGACCTTTAATATCATCTCTTGGGTTACGGTGGTGATTATGATCGTCTTGACTATAATGATGGTGGCCACTTCCTTTTTCCATTAATCAAGGTTTTTCTTTTTTTCGTAAAGCGGCCGGTCTTCGAAGCCCGCAGACCTTTGCCAAAGCCAGGTTCGCCGGATTCCCAAGGCCGGCTTCCCCCCAGCCTTTAATTTCGCGCCGCCCGGTCTCCTTGCCACTTCAGCCCGGAGTGATTAACTTGGTAACTCATCCGGCTAAGGGCCGGATACAAGATACCTGCGGCCAGCGCGTTTTTTTTTAAGGGCTCGCCGCGAAGGCGAGGAAAATGGCATGAAAGTCTTTATGACCGGCGGCACCGGCTTTGTGGGCGCTTATCTCTCCCGGGAACTGGTTAAGCAAGGCCATGAGGTCACCATCCTCAGCCGCCGGGAGAAGCCGCCTGCCGTGCAAGTGCCCGGGATCAGGCTGATCACCGGTGACCCTACTCAAGATGGGTCCTGGATGGGGGCGGTACCGGAACACCAGTGGATTATCAACCTGGCCGGGGTCTCCATCTTCGGCCGCTGGAGCCCGGCATACAAGCAAGAGATCCATGAAAGCCGCATCCGCACTACTCGGAACCTGGTGATCGCCCTGGCCGGCGGGGACCGGAGGCAGCTTCTTTGCAGCACTTCGGCAGTGGGTTATTATGGGCCCCGGGGGGATGAGGTGCTCACCGAGGAGTCGCCGCAGGACTCCTATTTCCTGGCCAGGGTGGCGGCGGAATGGGAGGCGGAGGCCCTGAAGGCCCGGGAGTTGGGGATCAGGGTGGTGATCACCCGCTTCGGCATCGTTTTGGGGAGGGGGGGAGGCGCCCTGGAGCAGATGGCCCCCATGTTCCGCAGATTTCTGGGAGGCCCCCTGGGCTCCGGGCAACAGTGGTTTTCCTGGATTCACCAGGGGGACCTGGCCCGGGCCTTCTCCTACATCGGCGAGCATCCCGAAATCCAAGGTCCGCTGAACTTCACCGCCCCCAACCCGGTGCGCAATCGGGAACTGGCCCAGGCCCTGGGCCGGGTGCTGCGCCGTCCTGCCGGGCTGTCGGCGCCGGGGTTCATGATCCGTCTGGCTATGGGAGAACTTGCCGAGGTCTTGCTGACCGGTCAGAGGGTCATCCCCAAGAGACTGCTGGACGCGGGGTTTAAATTCAACTTCCCCACCATTGAAGCAGCCTTAAAGGATTTGCTGGATTAGCCGGCCTCACAGGCCGGAGGCCTGTGCCACTGTTCATCTGAAAATGATGACCGGGGCGGGCAGTGCCCGCCCAGCATCAAGGACGCGGAGCACGCAGCCAACGAGGGGCGTAAGACGCGCCCTGCGATGCTTTCCCAGCCTTTATTTCTTTGCCGCCAGCAAGACGCTGGCTTCGGGGCTGGTGGGGATGAGCGAAGGGGCCGCCAGCCCTTCCTCCTGCAGCCATTCCGCCACCTCACCGTAGGTGTAGGCCCGCCCCCGGGGGGTGCAGGCCAGCATGTGCACCCCGAACATGGCGGCGCCCAGGGGGGTATAGCCGTCGGGGTTGAGAAAGAAGTCCTGGATGGCCAGCCCGCCGCCGGGAACCAGGGCCGCCGCCGCCTTGCGGATGATGAGCCGGCACTGCCGCTGGTCGTTGCTGTGGAGGATGTGGGAGATCCAGATGAAATCGTATTTTTCATAAGAGGAGCCGATGTCATCCTGGAGAAAATTGCCCGCCAGGATGTCGATCCGGGAGCTAAGGCCGTGTTTGGCGATGTTTTCCCGGGCGATCTCGCTGGGCCCCGGCAGGTCGAAGACCGTGGCCCGCAAGTCCGGATTGGCCTGGGCGAAGGCGATGGCGTAAGTGGCCGGGCCGCCCCCCAGGTCCAGGAGGCGGCGCACCCCGGATAACGGCAATTTCAGGGCCACCTGGGGCGCCAGGTCCCGGGCCACGGCGTCCATACCCCAAATGAAGGCCTTAACGCCCTCCTCGTCCCGGCGGGGCCGGGTATCCACCCAGGTCTCCGGTTCCACCCCCTGGGGAGAGCCCGCCAGAATGGTGTGCTGGAGGTCATTCCAGCCTCGCTCCCAGGTGTGTTCCAGGTGTTTGAGAATGGCCCCGCGATAGTCGTCCTTGCTCTGCACCAGGTAGCGGGAGGCGATCTCGCTGTTGTGGAAGTAATCCACCTGCTTGACCAGCAGTCCCAGGGCCGCCAGGCCGTTCAGGAAGATGCCCGCCGCCCGGGCGTCGGCCTTGAGCCAGGCCGCGGCTTCCACGGCGCTGCGGGGCTGGTCCAGAAAGTCGAACACGGCCAGGTCCACCGCCACCGTGAGCATCTTGGCCGCCTGGAATCCCCGGGCCATGGACATGAGCTGTTCGAAACCGCCTTCCGGGTCCAAAGTCATGGTTATTCCCCTTTCGCTGAAATTGTCGAAGTCGCGCAGAAACAGAAACTCATTTTAAATTAAGAATACTATTTCATTTGTCATCCATTTGGGGTGGGCACTGCCCATCAATTCCTTAATATTTGCCAAAATCTGAATAAAATTTTTCTTTTCCTTGAGACCCAAGCTCCCGCTTGGGAGCCCATTTTTACGCCAGGGTCCGCCTGGCAAGGATTACGAGATAGAAAATTATCATCGTATTACAAAATGTTGCCCAAGCAGAGCTTGGGAACGAGAAAAAATGCCCCCAAAAGTGAGACACTTTTTACTTTTGACTTTTGCCTTCCGTTAGCGCCCCCTGCAAGGCCGTCTTCAGGGCGGGCAGATCCTCTGGCAGCAGGGTGCGCATATCCAGGAGCAGGGTGTCTTGTTCTATCCGGGCGATGATGGGAGGCCTGGCCTGGCGTAGGCGGGCTTCCAGTTGCACCGGGGTCAGGGGCGGCAGGCTGAGGGCCAGGGCTCGGCTGGGCAGGCTCACCTGGGGCAAGGCGCCGCCTCCCACCCTACCGCTGCTTTCCACTACCTGCACCTGGACCCCTGGCCCCAAGACCCGCTGCAGGTGGCGGG
>JBEKDQ010000197.1:0-4973 GCA_050014275.1 Desulfobaccales bacterium
TAATGCCATGCTCAAAAACGGTACCTACTGGAACCCACAGCTGCCTATTGCAGCTTGACAAACAAGACAGTCGCTCTCCCCCATTGGGGGAGAGGGAGAAGTTATAATCGCGGCCAATCATGTCCCAGGAAAAAGTCCGGGAGCGGCAGGGCACAGATGATCGCGGTTATGCGGTAAAACGGGGAATTGCTACCGGACACTACTGCGGAAGAAAGGGGTAAATTATTTCGCCAGGTTTAATAACCAGGGCATTCGCTAGCGAATTTATGAATTGTTTCACTTAGTTTCGGAAACAAACCGATGAAGAGGAGCACATGTCCCAACGCTTCCCCTATATAGTGGAAGAGGAGTGCATCGCCTGCGGCACTTGCGAAGAGTTGTGCCCGGAGGTCTTCAGACTCA
Organism: Desulfobaccales bacterium; assembly: GCA_050014275.1. Taxonomy (GTDB): domain Bacteria; phylum Desulfobacterota; class Desulfobaccia; order Desulfobaccales; family 0-14-0-80-60-11; genus JAPLJC01. The sequence goes on from JBEKDQ010000197.1 coordinate 403, forward strand.
ACGAGGGTCGGGGGTTTGCCCAGGTGATCAACCCCGGCGGCGCCTCGGAAGATAAAATCCAGGAAGCCATTGACGCCTGTCCGGTGCAGTGCATCCATTGGACCGATCAGGGATAACCGCTTCCCCGAGATGAGATGCTGCCATTTCCCGGTAATTATGGTAAATATTTGAAGCAGGCGCCGCTCTATCAAGGATTACGGCAAAGTGAGAGGGTAAATGAACGAGACGCGTCATCTTTTCGGCACCGACGGGGTTCGGGGGGTGGCCAATATCTATCCCCTGACTGCGGAGGTGGCCCTACAGTTGGGAAGGGTCCTGGCTTACGTCATTAAATACGGCCCCGGGCGGAAACACATCGTGGTGGGCAAGGACACCCGCATTTCCGGCTACCTCCTGGAGTATGCCATCACTGCAGGCATCTGTTCCATGGGGGTGGATGTAATGCTTTTGGGTCCGCTGCCCACCCCGGGAATCGCCTTCATCACTTCCTCGATGCGAGCCGACGCCGGGGTGGTCATTTCCGCCTCCCACAATCCCTATCAGGACAACGGCATCAAGTTTTTTTCCGGAGATGGTTTCAAGCTGCCCGATGAGATAGAAGCCCACATGGAGAGGCTGATGACCGATCCGGAGGTGGAGGGGGCCCGGCCCACGGCCACCGAGATCGGCCAGGCCTTCCGCATCGACGATGCCCGCGGCCGCTATATCTCTTTTCTGAAAAGCACCTTCCCCAGGGAACTGGAGCTGGACGGCCTCAAGATCGTGATCGATTGCGCCCATGGGGCCACCTACAAGGTGGCGCCGGAGGTCTTCAGCGAGCTGGGGGCGGAGATCATCCCCATCGGGGTGCGGCCCAACGGCAAGAATATCAATCGCATGTGCGGCGCCACCCACCCTGAGATCATGGTCTCCCTGGTAAAGCGCCACCGGGCCGACCTGGGGGTCGCCTTCGATGGTGACGGCGACCGCTGCATCGTGGCGGACCACACCGGCAGGGTGGCAGATGGCGACCATATTCTGGGCATCTGCGCCCTGGCTCTGCTGCGCCGGGGAAAGCTGCCTCACAAGACGGTGGTGGGCACGGTGATGACCAATCTGGGTTTGGAGGTGGCTCTGAAGAAGGCCGGCATAAAACTGGTGCGGGCCGCGGTGGGAGACCGCTACGTCTTGGAGGAAATGAAGAAAGGGGGCTATATCCTGGGGGGGGAACAGTCCGGGCATCTGGTCTTCCTGGATTACGCCACCACCGGGGATGGCATTCTCACGGCGCTGCGGCTGCTGGCGGTGATGCTCCGGGAAAACAAGCCACTGGCCGAACTGGCCGGGTTCATGGAGGATTATCCCCAGGTTCTCATCAACCTGGAGGTCCGAGAAAAGCAGGATTTGCAAAGCCTGCGGCCGGCCCGGCAGGCGATGCGAGAGGCGGAACGGCGCCTTGGTCCCCAGGGCCGATTGCTGGTGCGCTACTCCGGCACCGAGGCAAAGCTGCGCATCATGACCGAAGGCGAGGATCGACAACTGGTTGAACGAGTGGCTCAGAAACTGGCCCAGACCCTGGACGCCTTGCTGAACTGAGGAGAAAGGGCTCATGCTGCTGGTGATGGATGTGGGCAATACCAACACGGTTATCGGGGTCTATCAGGACGACCTGCTTCTCAGCGATTGGCGCATCCGCACCGAAAAAGAAGCCACCATCGATGAGTTGGGCATCCTGCTGATCAACCTCTTCCAGGCCCAGAACCTGGCCCTGGACCCCGGCACCGACCTGATCATCTCCTCGGTGGTGCCTCCCATGAACAATACCCTGGAGGGCTTCTCCCAGCGCTACCTGAAGGTTCGGCCTCTATGGGTGGGCCCTGGTATCAAGACAGGTATGCCCATCTGCTACGATAACCCCCGGGAAGTAGGCGCGGACCGCATCGTCAATGCGGTGGCCGCCTTTGAACAGGTGCACGGCGCCGTGGTGATCGTGGATTTCGGCACCGCCACCACCTTCGACGTGGTTTCCCAGCGAGGCGAGTATCAGGGCGGGGTCATCGCACCGGGGGTGATGATCTCCTGTGAAGCCCTGTTTCTCAAGGCCTCCAAGCTGCCTCGGGTGGAGATCTTCGCCAAACCCAAGAGCATCATTGCCAAGGACACCATCAGCAGTATGAACGCCGGCATTATTTATGGCTACGCCGGGCTGGTGGACGGCATCGTGACCCGCATCAAGAAGGCCATGGAAGACCACCCGCCCCGGGTCATCGCCACCGGCGGCCTGGCCTGCCTCATTGCCTCGGAAACCAAAAGCATCGATCTGGTGGACGATTATCTCACTCTGAAGGGCCTGAAGATTATTTACGAAAGAAACCACCCCCGCCGGGAAGAGCGCAGCAAGGGGATTGGCCAACCCAGCCATCCGTGTGAGGGCTAGATTTTTTATTGGGGAAGATCATGAGCGACTCTGGAGAGCTGGACTCGGGCCGCCGCTACCTGGCAGCGAGCCGCTATCGCCGGGAGGACCTGGGAGAGGCGCGGCAGACCTATCCCCGGGCCCCACTTTACAAGGAATACCCTGAAGCCCAGGGGCGCCTGCGCCTCGACCCCGAGGCGGGGCGCACAGTCGCGGACCTGTGGCAATGCCTGGGCCGGCGCCGCTCCCAGCGCGCTTATCAGGAGCGGCCTCTGACCCAGGGCGAACTGGCCGCCCTGCTCTGGGCCAGCCAGGGGGTAACCTACGCCAACCGTGGCTATCTCCTCCGAGCGGCGCCCTCAGCCGGGGCCCTCTACCCGGTGGAAACCTACCTGGCGGTACTCCGGGTGGACGGGGTGGAGCCGGGGATCTGGCACTTCCAGGTGCCGGACTTTTCCCTGGAGCTGCTGCAGGCGGGGGACTTTCGTCACTCCTTGGTGGGGGCCGGACTCTCTCAAGGCTTCCTGGGCGCCGCCGGCGTGGTCTTCATCTGGACCGGGGTGCTCAACCGGGCCATGTGGAAATACCGGGAGCGGGCCATCCGCTATCTGTTCCTGGACGCCGGCCACATCTGCCAGAACCTGATGCTGGCCGCCACCGCTCTTAAACTGGGAGTCTGTCCGGTGGGGGCCTTCTTCGACGGGGAAGTGGAGCGCCTGGTCCAGGTGGATGGGGTCGAGGAAGCGGCCCTCTATCTGGCCGCGGTGGGACCGTTATGATATATCTGCGTTTTCGATTAGAAAAGCAGGGGCGAGCTGCTGGGTAGCCATCTGATCCCCCTGGAAAAAAATTCGCTGGAGAGAATATCATGGTGCGATGGCTAAGCATGATGATTTTGGCCGCTTGCCTGGCTCTGGGAGGGATGGCGCCGGGCTGGGCCAGCGACGTTCAGGGAAAGGTCAGGGAAGCCTCCGAGAAGGCCGCCAAGAACTATTTGAAGGAGGGGCTGCTGATGGCTGGCGAGGGACAGGACGCCCAGGCGGCTTCCGCCTTCCGCCAGGCCCTCGCTCTCAAGCCCGATTGGGCCGAGGCTCATAGCCTCTTGGGCAGCGCCCTGTCCCGTTCCGGCAACCAGCGGGAGGCGGAGGTGGAACTGCGTAAGGCGGTGCAATTGCAGCCCGATTATGCCGAGGGCTGGTATTTTCTGGGGGAATTTCTCAAGGGGCGCGGCAAAGACCAGGAAGCCCAAGAGGCCTTTGCCAAGGCTAAGCAGTATGCCCGTCCCCGGCATTAGCCAGGCGCGTCGCCTCCTCCCAAAAAAAGGGAATTATATATTTGACTCCCTATTCCGTCTCTGCCATAGGGGCGGCGAAACGCCGCCCCTACAAGCAAATAATTGAGAGGAGTCAAGTATATAATTCCCTAAAAAAATCTTCCCGGTTCCCCAAGGTCGGGGGCTGATCAATTCAAGAAGACCACCAGGCGGTTTTTGCCATCGGCAGTGCGGTAGTAGATGAGGCTCTCCGCCAGGCGCTCCAATGCATTGAGATGTGGGGCGTCCACGGGGGAAGCCATCCCACCGGGATTGCCCGGGGGTTTCTCCGGGGGATTTTTCGGGGCTGCGTCGTCTTCGAACATCAGGCGCAACCTGGGGCCCTTCTCCTCCAATTCCACGGCGATGGAACCGGGTTCGCCGGGCTGATAGGCGTGATCCACCAGGTGCCGGAAGATCCGTTTGGCCGCCAACTCCAGGGACCGGAGCCTGGCTGCCGGCAGGCCCCGGTCCTTACTCCACTGGCTGATGAAGTCCTCCAGCAGTCTCAAGTTTTCCGGTCGATTAGTCAGGGTCAGACGGGAGGCGACCATGGCTGCGTAAGTCCTAGCAAAAGGGTTTCCGGTTTCGGCTAACAACTAGTGATCCGCCTTGAAAAGTTGCGAAGAATTGGTGGCGCAGATGTCTCGCCTGTGCGGACTGAGTGGCGGGCGAGACGCCCGCCCCACCGGTCTTCTCATAATTTAGGGGTGGGCCAAAGGCCCATGAATGGCTGTTCCGCAATTGATTATCCATTGAAACGGTTCATGGCCTGGCGGCCACACCAAAGCGATGAAAATGCTTACCAAAAAAGAGAACCACGGTTATCCTCTGGGAATGCCGGCCACGGCAATCTCGCTCAGG
>JBEKDQ010000198.1:0-4939 GCA_050014275.1 Desulfobaccales bacterium
AGGGCCCGGGCAGCAGGCGCTTCATCACCTTGTAGGCATAGTTGCCCACCTGGGCGTATTCGCTAATATTCTTCAGATCATGGCAGATGAAACTGAAGGGCTTGCTGGTGGGCCGACGCTTGATTTGATAAATTTTAGCGATCCCTTTGAGATTATAGAGGTCGCAGCCAACCGCGTAGGTGGTATCGGTGGGATAGGCGATGAGGCCGCCTCCCAAGAGGGCCTCCACCGCCTGGCGCAACAAGCGCTCCTGGGGGTTCTGGGGGTTGATCTTGATAATCATTGTTTGCCTTTGAGTTTCGAGTCAGGGGCGACCCAGCGGATCGCCCCTACTCCTATTTCTTTTTTTTCGGTTTGCGCTTGTGCTGCTTGCCGCCCTGATTCTTCCCTTTACCCTCTGTGGCCGCGGCCTGGACCGTCTCCGGAGCCTGGGAGATGCCCTTGAGCCAGACTCCCTCAACCTGATCCTTGAGCCAGTGCGCGTCCCACCACTCTATGGGGTCCACGAATTCCCCCTGAAGGGCCACGCCAAAGTGGAGGTGGTCGCCCCCGGCCAGACCGGTGGTGCCGGTCTTGCCCAGCACTGTCCCTTTCTCCACCTGATCATCCACCTTCACGGCTATCTGGCTCAGGTGGCTGTACATGGAAAAGACCCCCAAGCCATGGTCGATGACCACCGTCTGGCCGTAGATGCCCAGGGGCTCCGCCATAACCACCACCCCGCGGTTGGCCGCGGGCACCGGGCTGTTCACCAGAGAGGCCAGGTCCACCCCCATATGCACCTGCTGGTCCACGGCCTTGTTCTGATAGACATAGGTGCGCCGGTCCCCGAAACCGGCCTCGGTCTTGCCCAGAAAACGCTGGAAGGGTCCGGACCACAAGGGCTGGGGGCTGCTCCGGGAGCAGACCTGGCGCACCTGTTCATGGTTCTGGCGACGCGTCTCCCGATTGATCTCCAGATAATTCCCCAGGAGGTCGCCAGGTTTGGACACCGGCAGGCTGGCGGCCACTTTGGCCAGGAAAGCATCCGAGAGCTTGAGCTGGTCGCGGCGCCATTTCCGGGGCTTCACCCTCAGGGGAATCGTCTGCTTCGCCTCTTGGCCGCCGGAGTGGGCCACCAGCTCCAACTGCAGGGTGGCGGGGCCCTCCTGGGGAACCGGGAACAGCACCACGTAATCCCCGGGGGCCCCCTTGGGATTGGCAAAACCCCGGTATAACACGCCCCCCACCAGCACCCCGGACTCCTGGACCGGCTTGCTGAGGCGGTAGGCCATGGTCCCGGTGCCCCCGGCATGCAGCAGGTAGCTCACCGACTGCATGGAGACGGTGGCCGGGGCTAGATCGATGACCACCTCCTGGCTCAAGACCGCCAGGCGGCCCCGGAACATCCGCCGCCAGGAGCGATCCCGCACCGAGACGGTGAGGGTGGCCTTCCCATCCTTGAAACCCAGGGCCTGGGGCTCCAGAGTGAAGGGGATCTCCACCTTCTCCCCCGGACCGCCGCCGGGAGGGAATCGACGCTCCAGCACCACCTGCTCCCGGCCGCCCTGGGTGAGGCTGACCCTGACTTCTCGCAAACCGCTGCCTTTATCCCCGGCCTCCAGGGCGAGGGCGGTCTTGGGGCCCACCACCTCCACCGGAATCTTGAGGCGCACCCAGGGGGCGCCGGAGCCCAGGTGCAGATACAGCAGCCATCCCAGGATGCCCAACAGCAGCAATCCCAGGATGCCCAAGAGAGGCAGGCGCAACTTTTTGCCTAAACGCGGGGTCGCAATCGGGCTCATAAAATTAATAGTATCAGGGAACCACCGGCCAGGCAAGACGAGAATGGAATCTCGCCTCTTCTTGCGGTTAGACCCGGGCGGATTATTCTATTATCTGGAGACTCGGCGGGGATGAAAGATGGACGTGCTTTTCGCGCCAGGTTATCGCGCCTGGTTGGAAAGCGCGCCTTAGCGTAAGGCGATAAGCATTTGGGTGAGAGGGCTAAGGGCAAAAGCCCTTAGCCCCAGTAGTGTCCGGCAACAAAATTGCATGGAGAAGATTACACTATCTCGCAGTTAAACTTTAAGATCATTGTAATTTCAGCGATATCAACATATTATGCCGATGAACTAAATCCCCTCTCCCCTGCGAGGGGACGACACCGGGTGAGGGGTGGCTTCATGGCCGTTCCATACCCCCCCCTCACCCTGCCCTCTCCCCCCAAGGGGGGAGAAGGATATAGCTTGTAAATTAAATGAATTGCTCAGGTAGGGGGCATAGCTAAGTTCAAACAAATCCCTACTGCCGGCCTCATAGCAAAAACCTTGCCGGACACTACTGCCTTAGCCCCCCAATCCGCCACCCCAATCTCTTATGTGAAAAAGAAAGGGCCACAGGTGAGTAAAAAGTAAAAAAGCAAAAAACTAGAATTTTATCTTTTTACTTTTACCTTTTGACTTGACAGTGGCACAGGCTTCCAGCCTGTGATCGGGCCGCCCACCTGTTGGGTAGCATAGGTGCGGGCATCCCCCGCTCCACAGTCCCTTAAAGGCCACGGTTCCTTTCTTGCACAAAATTGCTGAAAGGATTATGATTTTTGCTAGGAAAATCACAAGCATGGATAAGATCGAGAAAATCGGGCGTGAGATCCGGGAATTTTCGCCCTCGGAACTGGCTACCTTTCGCAAATGGTTCCATGGGTTCGATACCGAGGCCTGGGACCGTCAGCTAGCAGACGATGTCCAGGCAGGCAAATTAGACGCCTTGGCAGAGGCAGCACTCAAGGCTTGGGAATGTGGCGGGTGCCGGGAGATTTGAAACACTTAGCTGTAGCTTTGGATCGGCAACCACGCCGACTATGATAACCTCGTTGGCTAAGAGCAAAGTAAGGTTCGCACCTTGCAGTTCCTGTAGGGTGCGCACTGCGCACCATTAGATTGTAGTAAGCAACAATATAGCGGTGCGCAGTGCGCACCCTACATAACTGCATAATCCTAGTTAAGATAACAAAAGGAGACGTGCAAAATGGGGAAAGAAATTATTCATATTGAATGGGAAGGACCATCATATTTTGAGGAAATTGAGAAACTTAAGAATGTTTCAGATTATGGCGACTATCAAATTTATGGTGATCATCTAGTTTATGGTCAAAATGTATTACTATATATCGGAAAAACAGAGACAAAAACATTTGGAGAAAGAATTGTTTGAAATAAGGGTTGCCATGAGGACTTTTATCATTTGAATCGCCCGGATTCCAAAATGTCAATATATATATTGGAAGATTATTCGGAAATAATAAAATAGAAGATGATGAATGGAATAGAAAAATCGCTGTGGTCGAAAAACTCCTAATTTATGTTCATACTCCTCCTCACAATGGATCTGGTGTAAAGTGAATAGATAATGATAGCTATAAATATCCATATTTTAAATTGGGGAAAACGCTTATTGCCTTAGCTCCGAGAATATAATACCCGAGGAATTCAAGCAAGCATGAAGCATCCAGTTGAACATTTGCGGTTCCCAGAATCGACGGTTGAAGGGGTAACAGAATTCCGCCAGGTAACGGGGCAAGTGCTTTGGACTGACGCCATGATGCACACCACGAATATTGCCCTTGATATTGGCGATCAAAGGGGGGGTAAGAGTCTACTACCACGCCAGGAGGTGGTATGTGCATGTCACCTCCGATTTTCCGCTGGCGCACCATTATCGGGCGGTGATGGCCAGGGGTTCATAGGCCGACACCCCACCAGGATCTCCGGACCTGCGCAAAAGATACATTTTTGATGAAAATTTATGCTATCATGATTTCGACGAGAGGATTTTGCTATAAAAAGAGAAACTTTTTCGGGATTGAACCCCCGATGACAGGTTAAAAACCAGCGGGTGTCCAAGGCTGCCGCGGTTCTTTTCCCAAGCATAGGATATAGAAATGGTTCGAGAAATCAGGGAGTTCAGGGCAGAGGTATCCGAAGAGGGTCTGGCCAAAGACCTCGAGAAATACCGAAAGATGGCCATAGACCTAGGCGCCACGGATGCCAAGATCATTTCGGCCAACGATATCATTATCGACGAACGAGTCCGGGCTCGCTGTTTTTCGCCCAGATGCCCAGATTACGGTACAAATCTTAACTGCCCGCCTCACTCCATGGACTTGGACGTGGCTAGGAGGTCCCTGGCTTGTTTTAAATACGGTATCTTCATTATGCTCAGGGTCCCGCCCGAGGAGCACGCCGGCAAAGATTATTACGACCCCTCCAAGCATCGCATTCCCGGCGCCATCAAGATGTATGAGATCGTAGCCAAAGTACAGTCCGAGACCTTTTACGACGGCTATCATCTGGCTATCGCCTTTGGCGGGGGGCCTTCGTGCAAACGGGCCTTCTGTCCCAAGATGGAATGTAGCGGTATCAAAGGCGAAGGTTGTAGGTTCGCCTTGAAGGTGACACCGTCCATGCACAGTGCTGGCATGGATGTTTTCACCATGGCCGCCAAAGTGGGGTGGAATATATTCCCCATCGGCAAAAAGGTCGATCCTTGCCAGATTCCTTTTGGAACCGAACTGGGTCTAGTGCTAGTGAATTGAGGTTGACAATGATTCGGGTGTGGTTCGGCCCCCACTCCGTAAATGGCCTGGATGGTCTTGATCAGAACGATCCTTGTTTCTTGGTTTGACTGGCACCTTCAGGGCCCTGGCAGTATGTGTGTTCCCTTTAAAAAGGCTATTAATGGAGGACCAGCACTTATGGGCATCGCGTGTGGTAAAAATAGAATTCAGCCTTTGGGCCATCGCAACCGAAACAATTGTTTCTGACAGGCTTTTTTGGTACCAAACTTTTTTTGAAATTGTAGCAGACTGAGAGTTTTTCTATTGCATGATTTTGCTCCAATTCGCTATTTAATTTAATTAATTATAGCATATTGATCGGAGCAAAATGAATAAGCGTTT
>JBEKDQ010000199.1:0-4933 GCA_050014275.1 Desulfobaccales bacterium
TTGTCAAGAGTTAAAATCACAATACCGCTATTTTGTCGGCACCGCATTTTTCCCAAAACCCAAAGTGCCCCTAATAATTTCAACACATTACCTGCAAAAATCGGCTTTTACTGTAGAACTTGGGTCTTAGTTTCGAGTTTGGCTTAAAGGGGCGGGACGCAGGAACGCCGTTTGCCGGTTTTTTTTGTTTCTTCTGTTTTTGTTGTAAGGGACGCCGCCATGCCCATTTATGAGTATCAGTGCCAGGAATGCCGCCGGATCTCCGGTTTTTTGATCCTGAACTCCAAAGAGCCCTTTGCTCCTCGCTGCTCTGGGTGCGGCAGCACTTCCCTGACCCGGGTGCTGTCCCGGGTGCACGTCCGCCTTTCCGAGGAGACCCGCATGGAGAAGCTGGCTGACCCCGGCGCTTGGGGCGGATTGGATGAAAATGACCCCAAGAGCGTGGCCCGAGTCCTCAAGAAAATGACCCAGGAGATGGGGGAGGACACCACCGGCGAAGTGGACCAACTGGTGGAAGAGGCCATGGAAGGCGGGGATGATTCATCCGCCCAGGATTCCCTGGAGGACTCCTTTTAGCCCGTCCCAGGGCTTTTAAGGGAAATCATTCACGCCTGTTTTTTTGCCGGTAAAGCCCAAAGAGGTCGCGCAGGCCCTCACGTGAAAATACCGCTGGTCTATTCAAACCATATGCGCTTCGACGTATTTGATATTTGAAGTCAAACCATCGCTCACCCGGATAGTCCTTCGGCTGCGTCTCCCACATCATGGCAATGTAATCATCTTCGTCTTCGTCCCGCAGGCCAACGACGTGAATGACCCGAAGTACCACCGAATCACCGCGCGGGAACTCATAAGTGATCCTAAGAATGCCCGAATGGCACTTGCTGCAGGGCGAGGTGAGAAGCGACTGATCCCACTCGGCCGGCAACATTTTGTCCCAGACGAAACTGGGCAAACTTGACGTGCCTGTAACTTCTGTAAAGTCTGGCTTATTGCCGCAAGATTCACATTCCCACCAGTATGCTGACATAGTTTTTCCTCCCAACAAATTAGACTAATTTTGGGGTTTGCTGCTGGAGCCGGCGCTGATGGGTTTCGTTTTGTCCTTGCCTTGCGCCAGTTTTTCGGGTTCTTTGGGGTTGGCCGCCTGGCGATATACGGTATAGTAGTCGCCTTTGTCATCCTTACCCTGCCGCAGGGTGGCCTTGACTCCTTGCTTTTGCAGTGTGGCCATCTTGGCCCGGGCCATCTTGCTGTCCCGATAGGTGGCCACCTTTATCTGGGTGGGCGCCGGTTTGCCGGTGGTATCGAAGCTGTTGAGAAAGGTCAGCTTCTTGGCCAGATCCTGATGCTGGCGCAATTGCTCCTCCCGGGCCTTTTGCTCTTGGGCATGGGCGGCCCGGGCCGCTCTCTTCCTGGCGGAGGTGGCGGCGGGCGGCGGGGAGAGCGGGATCATGGAGCCGGTCACCGGCCCGGGCTGGGATGGCCTGGCGGCGGCAGCCGCCCGGGCGGTCGGTGCCGTCGCAGGAGAGGGGATGGTGGCGGCAGGGCTCGGCTCTGCTGCCGGAGCCGAGGCCGCCGCGGACTGGGTTGGGGCGGGCGCCTGCCCCAATTGGGGGATTACCTGGGCCGCCTGCTTGGCCTCCGTCAGCAGCCCCAGGGAGTTAGCCGCCCGATAGATGTCCCCCCGGCCGGCCAGGACCCCCAGGATGAAACTCACCATCAGCAGCCCCACCATGCCGCAGGCCACGGAGATGACCTCCGCCAGCCCCAGGGTCAGATGCCAGCCCTTTTTGCCCTTTCTGCCCCAACCTGTCTCCATATCCCCCCCCTCAGGCGCAGGTATTGGTCTGGAATGGCAGGCCCGCAAGGTTCACATGGTCTCCGGAGCCGCCACCCCCAGAATCTGCAAACCGTGGGCCAACACCGTCTTCACCCCGGCTACCAGGTCCAGGCGGGCCCGGGTCAGCTCCCCATCTTCGCCGATGAAGCGGTGTTTATAATAATAACTATGCAATTGCGAGGCCAGTTCCGTCAAGAAATAAGTGAGGCGGTGCGGCTCCAAATTGCGGGCCGCGGCCTCCACCAGCTCCGGATAGCCGGCCAGCAGCCTGAGCAGGGAAAGCTCCTCCGCCAGGGAGAGCCGCGGCAGGTGGCTCAGGTCCGGCGCGCCCAGGGGGATCCCCTGGGCCGCGGCCTGGCGAAAGACGCTGGCCAGGCGGGCGTGGGCGTACTGCACGTAGTAAACCGGGTTCTCACTGCTCTGCTGCTTGGCCAGCTCCAGGTCGAACTCCAGTTGGGCGTCGGGACGCCGGGTCAGGAAGATGAACCGGGCCGCATCCTTACCCACTTCATCCAGCACCTCTCGCAGGGTGACGAAGGTGCCACCCCGGGTGGTCATGGCCACCGGCTCCCCCTGGCGCAGCAGGGAGACCAACTGCACCAGGATCACTTTCAACTCGCCCCCACAGCCCAAGGCCTTCACCGCCGCTTGCAGCCGGGGCACATAGCCGTGGTGGTCGGCCCCCCAGATATCCACCACCAGGTTATAACCCATTTGGAATTTGTAAAGGTGGTAAGCGATATCCGAGGCAAAGTAGGTGAAGGCCTCGTTACTGCGCTGCACCACCCGATCCTTCTCATCTCCAAACTCGGTGGCCTTGAACCACCAGGCCCCATCCTTTTCATAAAGGAAGCGATTTTCTTTTAGGAGGCGTATGCTTTGATCAACAAGGCCCTCGCGGAATAGTCTCATTTCGCTGAACCAGTTATCAAAGTGGACTCCGAAGTCACTCAGGTCCTTTTTGATGTCCTCCAGGATGGCGTCCCCGGCATAGCGGCCCAACTCGAGCAGGTCGTCCTCGTGGGGCGGCGCTGGCGGGACCGCCTTCCCCTGGGCCAGGTAATTCCCGGCCAGCTCCTTCATATAGCCGCCCTGGTAACCGTCCTCGGGGAACTCAATCCCCTCACCCAGGTGCTCCCGCAGACGGAAATAGAGGGATTTCCCCAGGGTGAGGATCTGATTGCCCACGTCGTTGATGTAGTATTCCCGCACCACCTGGTGGCCGGTGGCGCGCAACAGGTTGGCCAGGGCGTCCCCCAGGGCGGCGCCCCGGCCGTGGCCGATGTGCAGGGGGCCGGTGGGGTTGGCGCTGACGAACTCCACCTGGACCTGGCGCCCGGTGCCCAGGTCGCTGTCGCCGTAAGCCGGGCCCAGGTCGTGAATCTCCGGGAGCACCCGGTACCAGAAGGCGTCATCGATGAAGAAGTTGATGAACCCGGGGCCGGCGATTTCCATTTTTTGAAGCATACCTGCGGGCGGAGCCATCCGGCTGACCAGAATTTCGGCCACCTTCCGGGGCGGCATTCTGGCCTGCCTGGCCAGGACCAGGGCCAGATTGGTGGCCAGGTCGCCGTGGTCCTCCTGCTTGGGCGTCTCCACTTCGAAGGCGGGCAGGGAGTCAAAGTTGAGTTCGCCCGAGGCCCGGGCGGCTTCCACTGCGGCGGTAATCAGGACACGTAGAATTTGTTTGAGGCGCATTGAAAGAAGTTTTCCGTTTTCCGTAAAAACCTGCAGCAGGTCGCTCTTCTTCGGATAGTAGTTGAAAAAAGTTCAAAGTTTAGAAGGGAATAATGCTAAAGGCGGGATGCGCTATGCATTCCCTCCCTATTAGGCTTATTTATATTATACAGAAGGAGCAAAAAAATAGATTGGCATCAAAGGTAACAAACTCTTGTCTTCATCCGTCAATTTTCCATAAAATTCCTGCCATAATGAGATAAAGCGATCCAGATCTATAAGTTCGACATGAACATGTGCGCCCCGTGCAGTAGTCTTGGCGTCAGAGGTAAAACCACTTGAAGATACAAAAATTCCAACATCACCATCTTTTTGTAATAACCCCATTAGCTGGCGTATTTCTTGAACGGCGGCAGTACTTTCTCTACGATGTTTGACTTGGACTTTTATTCTCGGGGAACTAGTTCCCAAAGGGTCGCGGTATGCAATTACATCTACCCCACCGTCTTTTCCGAGAGGAGAAACGAACGAAATATGATATCCCATCCCTCGCAATAGAGCCGCAACCAATTCCTGGAATTCATATGGATTTTTAAGGTTAATCTGCTTTTTTAACCCCTCAATTGCTAATTGCTCGATTTCATGGATGGTTGCCTCTTGACCCTGCTGCCCTTCTTCTGATACCTCTCCTTCTGGTTCTGAGGGTGGCTGATTCTCATCGCGCCATTTGCGATAAGCCGCAGTAGCCGCTTTTAAAAGACCAACATCTCCAAGATGAAGTGCCTCTTGTCCTTCGGGGGTCAGGTACCACATGCCTTTTTTCTTGATGAGATAACCGGCTTTTATGCAATCAATGCTGAAAAAGTGCAAGATTGACTCCCAACGAACATAGCCTGATTTTTCATATTTGGCCTTCGCCCAATCATCGAGTGTAACTCGTTTTTCTACTTCGGCTATGACCTCACGACCAGGAGCTTCACCGCCTCGGTCTTTTAAGATTTGTAAGGCTGCATAAATTACTTTTGCAGCTAACTCTCTTGATCTTGACAATTTAGCTGTTGGCATAATCTCCTGGCCCCCTTCCCCAAATCTGCACAGACAATTATAGGGCGGCCTGTGGCCGCCGGCAATCATCGGCGGGCACAGCCCGCCCTATACTGGTTACTGGCCAAAGTACTTCCAGCAACTTTGGGCGCAGGCTAAAGCCTGCGGCTACATGACAAGCCTCTACTGATTACCGGTTACTGATCGATCACTGATCACTTCTCTCCCTTCTCCGGCGCCTCCCCCACCGGTTTGGCCTTCAGGGTCAAATCCCGGGTAAATTCCAGGCAGTGTTGGCCGGTGAAGGAATACTTCTTGACGCAATTCTCCCGCCAGGCGCAGACCAGGCAGATGCTGGGCTCCTGGCTA
>JBEKDQ010000200.1:0-4924 GCA_050014275.1 Desulfobaccales bacterium
TGGCCGATGGTGATATGGACCTCCTGAATCCGGGGGGTGTCCCGGGAAGGCACGATAAGGGCGAGTTCCGCCGCCTGCGCCACCGGTCCGCCGCTCCGGCCGCTCAGGGCCAGGGTCGAAAGGCCCAGCTCCCGGGCCTTCTTAAGCCCCGCCACCACGTTGGGGGAGTCGCCGCTGGTGCTGAAGCCCCAGGCCAGGTCCCCGGGACGGCCCAGGGCCTGCACCTGTCTGGCAAAAACCTGGATAAAGTCATAGTCGTTGGCCACCGCGGTGAGGATGGAGGTGTCGGTGGTCAGGGCCAGGGCCGCCAGGGGGGGCCGCTCCACCAGGAAGCGGTTAACGAACTCCGCGGCCAGGTGTTGGGCGTCGGCGGCGCTGCCGCCATTGCCGAAGAGGAGCAGTTTGCCGCCGGTCCTAAGAACCTCAGCCAGCCTCCGGGCCGCAGCCACCACTGTTTCGCCCTGTTCCGCGGCAAATCGCTGCTTGAGGCGGCTGGACTCCGCCACGGCCTCTTGAAATCGGGTCAGCAAGGTCATCATGGCTCCCTGAGAAGATTGGCAGGGGCGAGCCGCAGTAATCGCCCTTAGCAAAAAAAACAAAAAACATAAAAAGCCGGAAAGGCCGGAGAGGGCCGCCCTACCAGTGTCAGGGTTAAGAAATACCTTAAAAATATCACCATGTTCTTGTAGCCGGAGTCCTTAGCAAAAAAACCTGCGCTCATTTTATTAAAGATTTTCGCAAGCTAAAGCTTGAGGCTACATTTTAAATGCCTAAAGATGATGGACATTCTTTATTAAAGGAATAGCTGAAACATTAAACCAGGTATCATCCCAACAGCTTTAAGTAGCGCAACGGGCTGAAGGAGAGGTCCTCCATCAGCTTCACCAACTCCCGGGCCAGGACTTCGAACTCGGGAGAGCTGGCCGCCTTGGCAGCCACCTCCGGGAAGTGCTCCTTCATCAGGTGGAACATCGAGTTTTGCGCCCCGGACAAATCCAGGGTTATCGGGGTGCGTCTCACCAGGCTCAAAAAATGGCGCAGCCGGGTGGCGTTTTCCCCCTGAAAGCTGGCGGCCAGGTCATCCACGTGCCGCTGCAACATGCGCTGCAGGATTTGAGCCCCTTCCCGCGACTCCAGCTTTAGACCCAGGAATTCCGCCTCCTTCACCAGATCGAGGATATCCTGGCTGGTGGCCAACAGGGAGGGCTGCGGCTCCAGTTGGCGCAGGAGTTCCACCAGCCGGCGGTTAAAGGTGATCTCCCCCAGGGCCCGGTAAAGGCGGGGCAGGGGCAGACCTTCGGCGGCCATGGCCTTAAGGAGGGACCCGGCGCCTTCAAAATTGTGGGAAATCAGCGAGACGGCCTCCTCCTGATTGTCCCGCATCAGTTCCTGGAACATCCGGAGCTTTTCCTCCCGGAAGAGATCGTGATAGCTGTAATAACTCTCCCCCAGGCGGCGCACCATCAGCGGGATCAAATCTTCCGGGGCCTTTTCCAGGACCCGGAAGAGCTCAACCTTCAATGCCTCATATTCTTGGGGATCCGGATTGTTTTGGACCTGGGTGCGATAGAGGTAACTGCCCAGGAAGGCAGTGAAATAGGCCAACTCCTGGGTCTCCCGGGTGACCCCGGAGGTGAGGCGCAGCCGGCCGGCGGCAAAGAGCAAAGTCCCATGAGTCTGGTCCTCCCGGTCCAGGGACTCCGCCCGATAGTGGTAGACCCGGGTTTGGGGAGATTGCCGCTGCCGTTCCTGGAGCCAGGAGATGACCCATTGATTGGCCACCTTGGGATAGTCCACCACCACCGGTTTGATGCGCTGGAAATAGATGGTGCGGCCGTTGCCCTCCGCGGGGATATTGCTCTTGGCCTGCTCCAGGAGGCGCAAAAAGGGTTGCTCCAGGTGCTCGCGGGTGAAGGCCTGGCCCAACTGCAGGGCCCGGGCGGCGTATTTGATCACCTGCAGGGTCTCCAGACCCGACAGCTCGGCGAAGAACCAGCCGCAACTGGTGAACATCAGCAGGGCGTGGCGCTGCATCTCCAGGAGCTTCAGGGCCGGCACCCAATCGGCCTCCTTCAGACCCGGGACTCCCTGTCGCGAGAAGAATTCCGCCAGCATCCCGGGACTGCGGTCCAGTAGCACCTGGTGATAGGCATTCCGGGCGGCCCAAGGGTCTAACAGGTATTTCTTTCCCTCGCTTTCGAAAATCCCGGCCAGGCGGTCGTTTAACCAATTGAAGGCCTCCCGCAGGGGGGCGCGCCAGCGCTGGTTCCAGCCGGGCTGGCCCCCGGTGGCGCAGCCGCAATCTTCCTTCCAGCGGGCCACCCCGTGGGGGCAGCTCCAGGAGCTGCCTTGCCCCTTTGGTCCCAGATAGAGTTCCACCTCCCGGACGGGCGGCGCCAACTCCAGGAAAGCCGCGTAATTGGTGAGTTTAAAGCCCTTCTGCGGCAGCACTTGGGACAGGGCGTGGGCCAGGGCCAGGTCGCCGAATTTCTTGTGATGGCCGTAGTTTTCCCCATCCGTGGCTACATTCAGGATCTGGGGCCGCAGTAGCCCGGGGGAATAGCCCTCCAGCAGCCGGCTGGCCAGGCGATAGCTGTCGGTGAGCAGATCGCCGAAGCTGAGGTCCGCGGCTACATTGCCGTTGTAGAAAAAGACGTCGATATGGCGCCGTTTGCCGGGCGCTGCCGGGATCTCCGGGAGAAAACAACGGTAGGGTTGGGTGCTGTCCAGGGTCTGGCCCGTCACCGGGGCCCATTCCCCTCCCGCCAGGGGGCGCACCCGACTGGCCTGGTAAGGGGAGAGGATGACGAACCTCATCCCATGGTCCACGAGGGCCACCAGGGTGGGGTAATCCACCGCGGTCTCCGGCAGCCACATGGCCGCGGCCGGCCGCTGGAAGCGATGCTCAAAGTCCTTAAGGCCCCAAATGATCTGAGTTTCCCGGTCCCGCCCCTGGCACAGGGGCAGGATGGCATGGCTGTAGGCCTGGGCCAGGGCATTGCCGTGCCCCAGGGCCGTCAGGCTCAGGCGGTCCGCCTCCAGGATCTTGCCATAGGTCTCCGGAGCGTTATTTGCCAGCCAACTGATCAGGGTAGGGCCGAAGTTGAAACTGAGGTGTTCATAGTTGTTGATAATATCGATTATCCGGCGCTGGCCGTCATAGATGCGGGCCGCGGCGTTGGGGCTATAGCATTCGGCGTTGATGCGGGCGTTCCAGTCGTGGAAGGGATGGGCGCCGCTCTCCACTTCGATCTGCTCGATCCAGGGGTTCTCCCGGGGCGGCTGATAAAAATGGCCGTGGATCACCACGTATCCCAGAGGTCCGGCCTTGACCGGCAAATGGTCCATTAAGGCCCCCATGTGCTCCATGATTTGTTAGGCATATTAATCTGCCCGGCCGCTTCCGTCAACTACGGGGTGAGCTTCGGTCGGGGATGGAAGAGAAGTTTTATCAAATTGGCAGGCAGACCAAGAAACATTTTAGAGTCAAAGAGGTAGGTGGGCCTGATAGTTGGCGCCCAGGGTGACCGAAACCACGGTGCTTGGATAACCGGCAAGGCTGTCTTGAAGGGTGCGTCTCACGTACCATATTCCCGCGTGGGGCGGGCATTCTGCCCGCCGATGCGGGCGGGACATCTACCCCACCGGCATGGGCGTAAGAGGCAGGCTGGAACCCTGTGCCACTAAAGGAAATGGTGGGCAGTGCCCACCCTAAATATCTGTGCCACTGTCGCCCCTGGGTCTTTCCTTAACGGCGCGTAAGACGCGCCCTATGGACTGCTATTTCAGAAAAGTCCTGGGTTTGGGTCTTGACAAGAAGTTAGGGGAAGATAAAATTAATCGTCTAAGGTCTTAGAAGCTGGAGGGATACGTGTACGCCATCATCCAAACGGGCGGGAAACAATATCGGGTCTCCCCCGGCGACGTGCTCCGGGTGGAGCGCTTGCCGGGCCAACGGGGCGATGAAGTGAGACTGGACCAGGTGCTCCTGGTGACCAGCGACGGCGGCGACACCCGGGTGGGTACCCCCCTGCTGGAGAACGCCAGCGTGCGAGGCCAGATTTTGCTCCAGGGCAAGGCGAAAAAGGTCCTGGTCTACAAAAAGAAACGCCGCAAGGGCTATCGCCGCAAACAGGGGCACCGGCAGTTGTTCACCGCGGTGCAAATTCAGGAAATCCTGGAAAATTAAGGGTAGGAACGGTCTGGCCGCCCCGCTGAGGACGAGATATGGTGCGCAGGGCGCACCCTACACGAGTGAGGATACCATGGCACATAAAAAAGCCGGGGGCAGTTCCCGCAATGGCCGGGACAGCGCCGGCCAGCGCCGGGGCGTTAAGCGCTTCGCCGGCCAGGTGGTAAAGGCCGGCACCATCCTGGTGCGCCAGGTGGGCACCCGCATTCATCCGGGGCAGAACGTAGGCATGGGCAAGGATTTCACCCTGTTCACCAAGATCGACGGGGTGGTGGCCTATGAATCCTTCGGCAAAGATCGCAAGCGGGTCAGCGTCTATCCCCCAACTTGAAATCCTTTCCTGACGAAGCCGAGATCGCGGTCCGGGCGGGTAACGGCGGCCCGGGCTGTGTCAGCTTCCTCCGGGCCCGCTTCCGAGCCGTGGGCCGCCCCGATGGCGGCTCGGGCGGCAGCGGGGGCGACGTCATCCTGGAGACCTCCCTCACCCAGCGGACCCTGGTTCATTTTCGGCGGCGCCGCGTCTTTCAGGCGGAAAACGGCCGCCGGGGCCAGAGCCAGGACCGCCACGGCAAAAACGGCCCGCCCCTGATCATTCCGGTCCCGCCGGGGACCAGGGTATTCGATGCCAACGGCAGGCTCTTACAAGACCTGCTCAGCCCCGGCCAGCGCCTGGTGGTGGCCAAGGGCGGCCGGGGCGGCAAAGGCAACGCCCATTTCGTCTCTTCCCGGCTG
>JBEKDQ010000201.1:0-4917 GCA_050014275.1 Desulfobaccales bacterium
GCGCCAGCCGGGCCAGGGCCCGGGGCAGGGGAGTTATCAGCGGCACCAGGGTCAGGGGCGCCTCCAGCAAGGCGGGCTCCCCGGCGGCTGCCCGGGCGAGGCGGAAGGGGTCGGCCGGGGCCAGAAAGTAATCGCTTCCGCCCTTTAAGGTGAGGGGCGCCACACTGCTGTCCACCCTGAAGCCGAGCTCCGGCAGCAGGCCCAGCACCTTGGGACCTACCTCGAACCTTCCTACGCGGAAAGAGGTTGGTTTCACCCCCAGCGAACCCCGGACCTGCGCCACCAGGTTGGTCAACTTATCCCGGAGGAGGGGCAGGGGAAGCTGCTCAGGCGGAACCGGCTCCGGCAGGGACATCTCCGGGAAGGGCGGGGTGCTCCAGGGGTGCAGATGGACGCCGATTTCGGCCCGGTGCCGGTCACGCCAGCGGGCCAGGATTTCGCAGGCTGCCGGGTCTTGGGCCACCCGGTAGCTGACCAGCAGGGTCAGGGGAAGGCCAAAGTCCCGGGGAATGAAATCCAGGCGGCTCAATTCGGCTACGTTGGTCACCCCCGGGTAGCGGGAATATTGTCCGGAGAAGAGCCCTTCTTCCTCCACATCGAGGCTAATTACTAATTTCATGTTCGGTTCTGCACCCCGGTGGTGGCGGAGAGTTCTCTGAGATCAAAAACCACCTTGACGCTCTGGTGGCGTCGCTTATCGAAAGCTACCTGGAAGGCCTTCCGATAATCGCTCAGGGGGAAGACGTGGGATACCAGGCCCTGGATCGGGTAATCGCCCCGGGCCAGGAGATCCACCGCCAACTGGTAGGTGCGCACCCGTTGCCGCTGCCAGGTGCCATAGGCGTACATGGCGGAACCGCTGAGCCGCAACTCCCGGAACCAGAGGCTGGAGATGTCTACGGGGCCCAACTCCGCGGCGGTACCCACCAGCACGTAGGCGCCGCCACCCCTAAGGGCCAGCAGCCCCTCTTGCATGGAGGAGCGGCTGCCGACGCAGTCGAAGAACAGATTTGCCCCACCTTCCAGGTTGCCGCCCCCCAGGGTAGTGGGAAGCAGCCGGGCGCCCACGGCCCGTGCCAATCCGGCCCGGTCCGGCGAAAGCAGCACCAGGTCGGCGCCCCCGGCCCGGGCCAGGTCTTCCTGGAAAGGATAGCGCGCCACCACTATCACCCTGGCCTCGGAACCTAGGGCCTTGCAGAGCCGGACCAGATGCTGGCCGATGATCCCGGCGCCGTAAACCACCACGGTGTCCCGATCCTCGGGAAAATGGTCGAGGACCGGCTGCAGGGCCGAGGCCAGGGAGTCGGTGAGGACCGCGGTCTCATCATTAAGGGTGTCCGGCAGGCGTAACAGGCGGCTGGGATGAGCCGCCAGGAACCTGGCCATGCCCCCCCCGGCCTCTTTGTGGAGACCCAGGATGGTCCCCGGAGAGAGCCGCCCCTGGGTGAAGTTTTCGCAAAGATTATATTGTCCCTGGGCGCAGAAGTGGCAGGGCTCGATACCCCGGACTTCACAGGGCAGGAGCGGCTCCACCGCCACCCGTTCCCCGGGGCGCCATTCCGACCCTTCCGGGGCCTGGACCACCTCCGCCACCACTTCGTGGCCCAGCACCGCGGGAAAGGAGGCGTAAGGCTCCAGCAGCAGAGACTCCACCCCCTTGAGCAGTTGCAGGTCGGAGCCGCAGATGCCGCAAAGGCGACTCTTCAAGACCAGCCAGTCAGGGCCGGGTGGGGCCAGCTTCACCTGCCGCAGTCTGAGGGGAGCCACCCCGGCGAAGAAGTGCCGGGGCCAGAGGCGGTTCAGCCCCTTGGCCAGCAGGTAACGGGGGATGGAGCGGTAGTATACCAGGGCCTCCATGAAGCCCGGTTTTCTGTCTTCCATCTTCTGTTTTCTGTTTTCAGGCGGCATCTTGTTAAAGCCAATATGACCCAAAAGCCAAAGTGATTCTACTGAAAGCTGACTACTGAAAGCCGGTGAACTTGACTCTGCCCCGGGAAGGGGGCCGTGTCAAGCCAATTTTTTTCGGGACTTGGAGATTGTGGCCGGATAAGGTATAGTTCAAAGTTAACGGCCGCCATCCGGTCGGCATCTGATTATAGCAGATTTAGAGGAAAGGGTATCGGCATGGGCGCACGCAGCAGGATTGCCCTGGGAGCGGTGTTGAAGAATTTCTGGCGGGTGGCCCAGCATCCCCGGATCGCTTCCAAGTTGGCGACCCTGCAGGGTGAGAAGTGGCTCTTCAACCTGCTCTACCCCCAGGCCGATTCCGGGCGGGCCAGGAAGATCCGCCAGTTGAGCCTCCGTATCACCGACGTCTGCAACCTGCGTTGCCATACCTGCGGCCAGTGGGGCGACCAGGGATTTCTCCACGGCAAAAATCTCCGGGAGCTTAAACAAAACGAGGTCTCCCCGGAACGCTACCGACAGGTGCTGGATGACCTGGCGGCCCATGGCCACCGGCCCTTCGTCTACTTCTGGGGGGGGGAGCCAATGCTCTACGAGGGTTCGGTGGATTTAATCGAATACGCCAGCGCTCTGGGGATGCCCTGTTCCATTGCCACCAATGCCACCAGGATCGCCGCCGTCGCCGACCGACTGGTCCGGGCGCCCATGTGGCTCGTGCAGATTTCCATCGATGGTCCGGATGCGGCCTTGCACAACCGCACCCGCCCGGGAGTAGGAGGGGCCGACAATTTTGCCGACGTTCAGGCAGGCCTGGCCGCGATACGCCAGGCCCGGCGGTTCCAGGGGCAAAGCCTGCCGCTTCTCGTTTCCCTCACCACCATTTCCCGCAACAACTTTCGCCACCTGGTGGATATCTACGATGCCTTTCGGGAAAAGGTGGACCTGTTTGTCTTTTACCTTTCCTGGTGGATCGACGAAGAACGATGCCAGGCCCATGAGCATGATTTTTCCCGGCGTTTCGGCTTTCGGCCCTTGCGCCCGGCGGGCTGGGTAGGCGGCTGGCGGCCCGATGATTATCCTGAGATGGCCCGGCAGTTGCAGAAGGTTCTCGCCCGGTCCACAGGGTCTAAGGCCCCGCCGGTCACTGTGATCCCCCAGGTCACCGGTGAGGCGGATCTGCGCGCCTACTATACCGACCATCGGGCTCGCTTCGGGTTTGAGCAGTGCATCTCCATCTACCAGGCGGTGGAGGTCAACAGCAACGGCGACCTCTCTCCCTGCCGGGACTACCATGATTACGTGGTTGGCAACCTCAAAGAGGCCACCATCAGCGAGCTGTGGAACGCGCCGGCATACCGGAAATTTCGCCACAGTCTGGCCAGCGAGGGGCTGATGCCCGTTTGCTCCCGCTGTTGCGGTCTGATGGGGTATTGAGGTGGAGCAGGTGCCGCCCATCCTGGGGCCGGCGCACCAGTGGCTTTCCAGGCCTTCTCCAAACTTCCAGCCCGCCCGTCTCGTTTTTCTTCTGCAAGACTTAAAATTCGGCGGTACCCAGCGCCAGGTCCTGGAGTTGGCCCGGCGGCTGGACCCGGCCCGGTTCCGGGTGGAGATCTGGCTGCTGGCCGCGGGCGATGATTTGCTTCCCCTGGCCCGGGGCTGGGGCCTACCCCTCACCTGGATCTCCCGGCAGGAGCAGGTGGGTCCCAGGGCTTTGCTGAACCTTTGGCGGCATCTGAGCCGCGGCGCACTCGAGCTGCTGCTGCCCTTTACCGTGGTGCCTAATATTTGGGGCCGGATCCTGGGGCGATTGGCCCGGGTACCCGGCATCGTGGGCAACTGCCGGGGCGGCGAGGCCCCCCGGCGGCAGGGGGAGCGCTGGCTGTGGCCTTTGGCCCAGCACATCGTTTGCAACAGCGCTTCCCTAAAAGGGGTGCTCAGCCGGCGTTGCGGTGTGCCCTCGGGGCGGATCAGCGTTATTCCCAACGGGGTAGACACCGATTATTTCCAGCCGGCCCTGGACGGCGCCCGGCCCTCAAAAAAAAATCCGCCGGTGGTGCTCTCGGTGGCCCGGATGGTGCCGGACAAGGACCACGGCACCCTGATCCGGGCCTTTGCCCTGGTGGCGCCGGATTTCCCCCAGGCGCGATTGTGGCTGGTGGGGGAGGGCTCCGGCCTGGGGGCCATTGAGCAACTGGCTCAGCAGAGTTTGCCTGCGGGCTCCTTCCGGTTTATCGCGCCCCGGCAGGACCTCAGGCCGCTATTCCGGCAGGCCGGGTTGCTGGCCTTGAGTTCCCGCAGCGAGTCCCTGCCCAATGTAGTCTTGGAGGCCATGGCCGCGGGTCTGCCGGTGGCGGCCACCGCGGTGGGGGGCGTGCCGGAGATGGTGACCCCGGCTCTTACCGGGTGGTTGGCGCCCCCGGGGGACCCCCCGGCCCTGGCCGCGGTCCTGGGCCGTATGCTGGAAAACCCGGAACAGTGCCGGGCTATGGGACGAGCCGCTCGCCGCCGGGTAGTACGGGATTTTTCCTTGAGCGCCATGGTGGGCCGCTATGAGGAGGTGCTGTGGGCCTCCTTGGGAAGGTGCCCAGGTGCTAAGGCACTGAATCGAATCGGGAAAGACCGAAAGTGGGCATAAAGCCAGGAGCCATCAAGCTCCCCGGCCTCCGGGTGGCTTACCTCCTTCTCTGGTTCCCGGAGCCCTCCCAGACCTTTGTCCTGGAGGAGGTCAATACCCTGGTTCGCCTGGGGCTGGAGGTGCGGGTCTATACGCTTTACGGGCCGCGGCGGCCCGCCCGGACTGCCGGGATGGCCCGGGTTCTGGCCCCGGTCCGCCACCTCGGGGTGCCGGCCGCCGGGGAGCTCATGAGAGACTTAGCTCGCCTGGGCCGGGACTGGGGTCCCGGGGCCGGGCAATTTCTGCGGCAGGTGCTACTGCGGCGCTGGCGCAGCCTGGAGACCGCCGGCGAGGCCCTCTGGGCTGCGGCGGCGGGAGTGCATCTGGCCAAAGAGTTC
>JBEKDQ010000202.1:0-4910 GCA_050014275.1 Desulfobaccales bacterium
AATATATCATCAAACTCATAACCTTACTCGGACCCTTTGTCGAACCAAAAATGTGTTACCTATGTCCCCGAACGGTTGTTACCCATCTCCCCGGTCCAAACAGGGGGGAGAGGGCAGGGTGAGGGGGTAGGTAACGGCCAATGAAGCCACCCCTCACCCGGTGGTTGCATCGAGATAACATGTTAATATCCTGAAATTACAGTGGTCTAGAGTTTAACTGCGAGGTAGTATAATCTTCCCCTTGCAATTTTGTTGCCGGACACTGCTGGTTAAATCCCCTCTTCCCTGATGAGGGGGGGGGAATTTAATCCCTTTTTCGCTCCCATTAATATTTGGTGCGAAACTTGAATTTGAAGTCCTCCGGAATTACCGCCAGGTTGAATCGATCCCGTCCAGACGGCTCAGGGTATAAATCCGGTATAAGTCGTGCCACCGCTTCCCGCAGACAGGTTCACTCCAGTGGACGGGTCGGGGTGGCGGCGGTGAGCCGCCCCGCGTCCGGAGGCTAGATGGGCGGCTCCCACCCCACCGGTGGCAAATCGGCGGCATTCCAACCCCCGCCCAGTGCCTCGATGAGGAGCACATTGGCGCTCATCCGGCTGCCCAGGATGGTGATGGCGGTTATTTCGTTGGTCAGGGCCACGGTTTCCACCACCAGGAGGGCGATACGGTTGATGGTCCCGGCCTTATACTGGTTGGTGCTCACCGCTAAAGATTGCCTGGCGGCCCGGACCGCCTCGTCTTGCACCTGGGCCTCGTTTTTCAGGATGCCCAGGGCCGCCAGATTGTCTTCCACCTGCTGAAAGCCGGTGAGCACCGTCTGCCGGTAGGTGGCCACGGAGGCGTCGTAGGAGGCTCGCGCCGCCGCGGTCTGACCGGACCGCAGGCCGAAGTCGAGCACGGTCTCCGAGGCCGCCGCCCCCAGGGACCAGACGCGGCTGGGCCAGGTGAGCCACTTCGCCAGGCTGGAGGTTTCAAATCCTCCCGAGGCGCTCAAGGTTATGGTGGGGTAATAGGCCGCCAGGGCCACCCCGATCTGGGCGTTGGCCGCGGCCATAAGCCTCTCGGCGGCGGCGATGTCAGGGCGGCGCTCAAGTAGTTCCGAAGGCACCCCGTAGGGTACGGCCGGGACCCTCATGGTTTGCCGGACTTCCGGTATGGCAAAGACGGAGGGCGACTTTCCCAGGAGCACGGCAATGGCGTGTTCCAGTTGGGCCCGCTGCACCCCCAGGGCTATCGCCTGGGCCTGGGTGGACTTGACCTGGGTTTCCGCTATCGCTACGTCTCCCTGGGAGGCCACCCCTTGGGCGTACTGGTTCTTGGTAAACACCAGGATCTTTTGATAATTGACGACCGTGTCGTTCAGGAGACGTTTCTGCACGTCCAGGGTGCGCAACTGAAAATAGCTCTGGGCCAGGGTGGCCCGGGCGCTCAAGCGAACCCCCTCCAGGTCGGCGGCGCTGGCCTGGGCGCTGGCCCGGCTCGATTCCACCATGCGGCGCACCTTGCCCCAGAGGTCCGGCTCCCAGGTGAGGTCGGAGGTCAACAGGAAGTCCGATATGGGAGGAGGTCCCGGCGATACTTTGCCGGCTCCCATACGGGAGGTCCCCGCCGTGCCGGAGCCTCCGCCGGAAGAGCTGACGATAGTCCCCGAACTTTGAGAGCTAGAGCTGACAATAGTCCCCGAACTTTGAGAGCGGGTCCAGGACGCCCCTCCGGTGACCGTGGGAAAATAGGCGGCCCGGGCTTCCTTGACCAGCGCCACGGCCTGGCGGAACTGCGCCTCCGCCACGGCGATGTTCTGGTTGTTGATGTCAACCTGTTCTTCCAGGGCGTTCAATGGGGGATCATGATAGATCTCCCACCAGGCTCCCCGGGACAACTCATCCCGGGGCTGGGCCACCTTCCAGCCTGGCGTTTCCTTGTAGGCCTCGGGCGCCGCGGTGGGCGGTCTCACATAATTCGGACCCACGGTGCAGCCGGCCAAAAGCAGCAACATCCCGGCAATCATTACCGGGCTAAGCCGGCCCGGCCCCGGGGATAATCCTAAAATTGTCTTGAAGCGCTGCCACATAGCTCGTTTCCTCTTCCGCCTATTTTTGCTTCCGGCCGCGGCGCCGGCGATTAACCCAGAGCCTGAAGCGGTCCAGATAAAGATAGATCACCGGGGTGGTAAAAAGGGTGAGCATCTGACTGAAGATCAGCCCGCCTACGATGGAGATCCCCAGAGGGCGGCGCAGCTCGGAGCCCACCCCGGTCCCCAGCGCCAGGGGCAGCGCCCCCAGCAGCGCGGCCATGGTGGTCATCATAATCGGGCGGAATCGCAGGAGACATGCTTCATAGATGGCTTCTTGAGAAGTTTTTCCCTCCTGGCGCTCCGCCTCCAGGGCAAAATCCACCATCATAATGCCGTTTTTCTTGACAAGACCGATAAGCAGGAAGATGCCGATTAAGGCAATGAGGCTCAAGTCCGTGCGGCAGAGCAGCAGGGCGAAGAGCGCTCCCACTCCGGCCGATGGGAGGGTGGAGAGGATGGTGACGGGGTGGATGTAGCTCTCATACAATATCCCCAGGACGATATAAACCGACAACAGCGCCGCCAGGATCAAAAACGGCTGGTTGGCCAGGGAGGCCTGGAAGGCCTGGGCCGTACCCAGAAAGCTTCCCTGGATGCTGGCCGGCAGGCGCATCTTCCCGGTAGCCGCTTCGACGGCCGCCACAGCATCCCCGAGGGAGGTCCGCGGCGGCAGATTGAAGGAAATGTTGACCATCGGAAACTGTCCCAGGTGGTTCACCGCCAGAGAGGTGGAGGTCATCTGGTAAGTGGTGAAGGCGCTCAGGGGGACCTCGGCGCCGCTGGTGGGGGCATACGGTTGCTGAATTTCGCCAAGCTTTGGGGTGAAGGTGCTCTGGGGGAGCGCGACGCCGCCGGTGGAGTACATATAGATGTCTCCCAGTATTTCCGGGCGCTGCCAATAGGGGGGGGCCACCTCCATCACCACGTGGTACTGGTTCAGCGGGGTGTAGAGGATGGCAACCTGGCGCTGGCCGAAGGCGTCGTACAGGGTGTCGTCGAGAAGCGTGGCGGAGATGCCGAGCCGCGAGGCGGTGTCGCGGTCGATTGCCAGGGTGGCCTGCAATCCTTTATCTTGTTGATCGCTGTTCACGTCAACCAGTTGGGGTAAGGTGCGGAGTTTCTGTAAGACCCGGGGGCCCCAGGAGTTTAGCTCCTGCAGGTTATCTGACCGGAGGTTAAACTGATAGAGGGCGCCGCTGATATAACCGCCGATCCGCAAGTCCTGAACCGCCTGCAGATAGGTGGGGGCCCCCGCCACCTGGGCCAGTTGCGGGCGTAACCTGGCCATCACCCGGCGGGCGCTGCTGCGCCGCTCCGCGAAGGGCTTCAAGGAAATGAACATGCGCCCTATATTGGTGGTGGAGCCGCCGCCGCCGCCGCCGGTGAAGGCCACCACGTCCGTCACATCCGGGTCCTTCCGGATGATGTCGCTCACTTCCATCAATTTCTTCTTCATGGCCTGAAACGAGATGTCCTGCGCCGCCTGAATGGATCCGACGAGGCGGCCGATGTCCTGTTCGGGGAAAAAACCCTTGGGAATGTAATAGAATAGGCCGATACTAACCACCAATGTCAGCACCGTCAGAGAGAGCATAAAGCGAGGGTGCCTCAAACCCCAGCCGAGGGTGACCTCGTAGGTGTGGTGCATCCCTAAGAAGACCCGCTCGCTGGCCCGAAAGACGGCCCCGTGAGTTCGCCCCTTCTCCTGCCTGAGGAGGGCGGCGCACATCATCGGGGTGGTGGTCAGGGACAGCACCAGGGAGATCAGGATGGCGGCGGATAAGGTAACCGCGAACTCGCGAAACAGCCGGCCCACCATGCCTCCCATCAACAGCAGGGGAATGAAGACCGCCACCAGGGAGATGCTCATGGAGAGAACGGTGAAGGCGATTTCCCGGGATCCCAGGAGCGCCGCCTGCAGAGGAGACGCTCCCTTTTCGAGATGGCGGGTGATGTTTTCCAGCACCACAATGGCGTCGTCTACCACAAAGCCGGTGGCGATGGTGAGGGCCATGAGGGAGAGATTGTCCAGACTGTAGCCCAGCAGGTACATCACCCCGAAGGTGCTGATGATGGAAACCAGAACCGCAACCCCCGGGATGAGGGTGCCCCGCAAACTCCGTAGGAAGGCGAACACCACCAGGATTACCAGGATGCCTGAGATCACCAGGGTGCGCTCCACGTCCTTCAGCGAACCGCGGATCGACGGGCTGCGGTCCACCACCACCTTGACGTCGATGTCCTGGGGAATGTCGGCCGTCAACTGCGGCAGCAGGCCGGTGATGCGGTCCACCGTATCGATGATGTTGGCCCCCGGCGACCTGAAGATAACCACCATCACGCAGGCCTTACCGTTGACGAGCCCCTCGACGCGCAGGTCCTCCTGGGAATCCTGGACCGCACCCACATCCACCAGGTGTACCGGCGCCTCGCCTTGGAAGGCCACGATGAGATCGCGGTAGTCGGCGGCCTTGAAGAGTTGGTCGTTGGTGATGATCTCCCGGTTTTGGCTGGCATTCGCCAGTTGCCCCTTGGGCCGGTTGGTGGTGGCGCTGCTCAGGACACTGCGGACGGCCTCCAGGCTGACCCCGTATTTATTCAGCGCCGTGGGGTTCAACTCCACCCGCACCGCCGGCAGCGAAGCACCCCCCACGAAGACCGTGCCTACCCCTTCCAACTGGGAGAGTTTTTGCTCGAGAATGGTGGAGGCTGCATCATACATGCGGGCCCGGTCGGCGGTGTCGGAGGTGAGGGCCAGGATGAGAATCGGGGCGTCGGACGGGTTGACTTTGCGGTAGGTGGGATTGCTGGGCAAATTGATGGGCAGGTAGCT
>JBEKDQ010000203.1:0-4900 GCA_050014275.1 Desulfobaccales bacterium
TCCTGCTCCGGGCTCAGGGCCGCCAGGTCGTAGTAGCCCTCCATTTTTTCCGAGGCGTAGATGGCAAACCATCTTAGCCGATACCAACTCACCGGGTAGCGGGGCAGGGTCAGGTAATTCCTCACTATGGCCGGATCATAGGTGAGATATTGCCAAAAGAAGGCCCGGACCCGGACCAGGTCGCCGGCCTTCAGCCCGGCCCGGGCGGGGTTTAGCAGCTCCTGAAAGTCGATGGCTCGATAGCCCTGGGCTTCGAAGCTCCGGGGCGCCGGCCGCAGTTCGCCGCAGGCGCTCGCCGCCAGGCAGACGGCCAGGGCCAGCGAGAACCCTAAATACCGCTTCCTTAGACCTTTCTCCATACATCTGAACCAATATCAACTGCCAAGATTTATGGACAACCTTCTATTTTATTATCTGATATTCTAATTAAATGAACATCTTTATTATCAATCTTAGAATAGTCATTATACCAATAGTTCCATCCGTTTTCTTTTTTTCTTTTCTTTGCAATTCTATGCCAATCTCCAGAAAATTTTTGGAAAAATACAATAGCTCATGATATTGTTTTTTCATTTTCTAAATATTTTGAGATTTGCCAGCCAGATTGACAAGCTTTCATCCAATTCATTCGATATTTTATTTCAATAATATATAAATTACCATTATCAAGTTCAATTTGTCCATCAACATACAAGCTTTCAAAGCGGAATATCCTTTGTATGCCAAGAGATATTTTATTTTTAAATAAAAAGTTAAATACTTCATATTCATACTGCATATCTGGCTTTCTTCCTTCTTCCATAATATATGTCAAAATTTCTTCTCTCTTAGGAGATTTTTTAGAATAAGGTTCTGTTATAATATTTTTCCCAATTAAATCAAATATTGTTTGCATAATTTTGCCCTCGACTGTCTTAAAATTATTTTTACTAACTAAAACACAACCGGATATTTGATATCCCCAAATTTATACAAAGATTCCTTTTCCAAAAGGTCTCGACGCATAATATTTTCAAAGTACAACACTAGCGCGCTGACAGAAATACGTGGGCCAGCACCCGGGCGTCCCCCAAGAGGTTGCTCAGCAAGCAGAATTCGTTGGGCTGGTGGGCGGTGTCGCTCACCGTCATCCAGACCGCGGCCGGCAGCCCCTGCTGGCGGAAAAAGGCGGCCACCGTGCCGCCGCCGATGCCTTGGGGGGTAGCCTCGCGACCATAGACTTCCCGGATAGCCCGCTGTAAGGCCAGGACCACCGGCGCCTCCGGCGATGTGGGGGGGGCGCTGGGCAGCACCTGCACCGGCTCCACTTCCAGGGTCACCCCGAACTTTTCCGCCACCTCGGCGCCGATGGCCCGGACCCGGCCCATAACCCGGGCCAGGTCGATCTCCGGCAGCACCCGGCAGTCCAGGTAAAAGACGTCCCGTCCCGGGATGGTGTTGATATTGTCGACATTGGCCTCCTTGCGGGTGGGCTCGAAGGTGCTCTCCGGCGGCCGGAACAGCTGGTTTTCCATGGGAAATTCCCATGGCAACCCTTCCAGGGCCACGATCAAGTGGGCACAGGCCCGCAGGGTGTTGCGCCCCAACTGGGGGCGGGAGGCATGGGCCTGGCGGCCCAGCAGGGTCAGCTTCAGCCAGAGGATGGATTTCTCCGCTACTTCGATGAGGGTGCCGTCCGTACTGCCGGCGTCGGGCACGATGATCAGGTCCTCCTCGGAGAAGAGATGGCGCGCCTGCCGCAATAAAAACTCCAGGCCCAGGTGGCTGCCGGTCTCTTCGTCGGCCACCAGGGCCAGGGCCACGGTGCGCTCCGGCGTCAGCCCCAAGTCCAGGAAGGCCTTGGCCGCCATCAGAGAGCTGACAATGCCCTGGTGATTATCCTCGGTACCCCGGCCATAGAGGCGGTCTCCCTCCACCCTCAAGGTAAAGGGGTCGGATTGCCAGAGGGAAACCTCCCCCGGCGGCACCACGTCCAGGTGGCTGAGAACCCAGACCCTCTCGGGCCGCCGCCCAGGCAGCCAGGCCACCAGGTTAGGGCGCTGGCCCTCGGCCAGCCGGGCATCCGGGGCCGGGTAGTGGTCCACCTTAAGGCCCCAGCTTTCCAGCAGTTCTTTCAGGAAGGAGGCTTTACCTCCTTCGCCGGGGCCGCCATTCTCCGGTCCCACCGCATTGCGTCGCACCAGTTCCCGCTGCAGCTCCACCATTTCCTGGCGATAGCTGGCCAGGCGCTCAGACAGGCGCTGAAAGGTATCATCCTGGCTCATCAAAGCCTCCCTGCCGCCGGCGGCTGGGGGGTACCCCGGGCCGCACCTTCAGAAAATCTTGTTTAAAAACCCGGGCTGCCGGAAAATGGCAGGAGCTTAACCCAGGCTGCCGGACCCGGACCCCGGCCTCCCTGGTAGCTAAATAAAAGTGCAACCTGGTGGGGCGGCCGTTCCTGGCCGCCCAGCAAAGGAATTACTATTAAGACAATTTCAGAATCAATGACTTTGACCTCAGACGAAATAAGGCTAAAAATAAAATTATCGAACCAGTTTCCCGGGCTTTTCCTTCCTCCTGCCATCATATATAATTCTGCTCTTTAAGGGCAAGTGGAGTTTTGCCGATGGCCCGCATGATATACCCGACGGGGGAACCGGCTGCGTCAGGGCGGTCATCTTGGTCCGCCCTACAAGAAGGACTGGGGCAGCACCCAGGGTACGACGCCCGTGCTGATTAACCCCCAAGCCTTAAAAAACTTTCACATCCCACCAAGCCAAGGAGGCTAGACAGGACCCATGAAGATCAAGCGCATCGCCCACTTAGGAATCGCAGTGAAGGACCTGGACCCCCCCAAGAAGCTCTACCAGGAAACCCTGGGCCTGAAACTCAAAGGGGAAGAGGTGGTGGGGACCCAGAAGGTCAAGGTGAGCTTCCTCCAGGTGGGGGAGTCGAACCTGGAGCTGCTGCTGCCCACCGCGGCCGACAGCCCGGTGGCCAAATTCCTGGAAAACAAAGGGGAAGGCTTCCATCATCTGGCCCTGGAGGTGGAAGATATCGAGGCTGCGGTGGCGGAGCTGAAGGCGGCCGGGGTGCGGCTCATCGATGAAACCCCCCGGGAAGGCGCCCACGGCTCCCGGGTGGCCTTCATCCACCCCAAGGCCACCTTCGGCCTGTTGGTGGAGCTATGCCAATACACCCATTGAAGCCAACCGCCTGCCGAGGCAATCCTATAGTTAGGGGTGCGCCCCGGTCAGGGCGGACAGATTGGTCCGTCCCCAGTGTGATGCTTCATAATTGCTATGACATTTCAAACTACGGTTTTTTAACCTCCCTTTGAAAAAGGGGGGGCAGGGGCAGTAGTGTCCGGGAACAAAATTGCATGGAGAAGATTACACTATCTCGCAATTAAACTCTAGATCGTTGTAATTTCAGCGTTATCAACATACTATACCGATGCTCACTAAATCCCATCTCCCCTCCGTAGGGGCGGGGTTTCCCCGCCCGGGCGGCGAGGGGAGAGGATAGGGTGAGGGGTGGCTTCACCGGCCGTTCCATAACCCACTAACCCTGCACTCTCCCCCCAAGGGGAGAGGAAAATAGCTTGTAAAATGCAATGAATTGATTAGATAGGGGGCATACCTAAGTTCAAACAATTCTCTACTGACTGCCTCATAGCAAAAACCTTGCCGGACACTACTGGGGCAGGGGGGATTTAAAATAACCTCCTGAAATCCTCCTAAATCCACTTTTCCAAAGGGAGACTTGAATACCCTTAGAACTTAGTTTTCACTTGATTTAATGCCATACTATTTACGAAGCATAGCACTAGTTTAACAGGGTGAGAGGTCCAAACCCCATGGCCATCACCGTCGCGGCCCTGGTCTCCCAAGTGCAGGTCAACATCCCCTTTCCCTACCTGCTACGGGGCTATTTGGAGCGTTTCCTGGAACTGGGTCTCAATCCCGAGATCGGCCTGGATGCATACAGTTTAAGCCGCTATCCGCCCCGGGTCTTTCGCCGGGCGGCCCGGGCCTTTCAGGCTTTAAGGCGGCGAATCACCCTGCATGCCCCCTTCCAGGACCTGCTGCCGGGATCGCTGGATGACGCCATCCTGGCCGCCTCCCGGCGGCGCCTGCGCCAGGCCTTTTCTTATCTACCGGTCTTCCGGCCGGCGGCGGTGGTCTGCCACCTGGGCTTTGAGTCCCGACTCTATGACGGCAACCTCCAGGAATGGCTGGCCCGGGCCGCGGCCACCTGGAAGGAGCTAGCCTCCCAAGCCGCGGCCCAGGCTGTGCCGGTCATGCTGGAAAATGTCTACGAAACCGAGCCGGAACTGCTACTTGAGATAATTCGCCGGGTGGACGTCCCCAATCTCCAGGTTTGCCTGGATGTGGGCCACCTGTTCGCCTTCGGCGGCGGTGACCTGGCCCGCTGGCTCGACACCCTGGCCCCGGTTATCGGGCAGTTGCATCTCCACGACAACCGCGGCGACCAAGATGCCCATCTGGCCCTGGGCGCCGGGACCATTCC
This sequence comes from Desulfobaccales bacterium, assembly GCA_050014275.1. Taxonomy (GTDB): domain Bacteria; phylum Desulfobacterota; class Desulfobaccia; order Desulfobaccales; family 0-14-0-80-60-11; genus JAPLJC01. The sequence continues at coordinate 4,513 of JBEKDQ010000203.1, forward strand.
CTGGCAACAGGTTTTGCGCTTCCTGGCGGACCGCCGGCAGCGGCCCCTCATCACCCTGGAGCCTCACCAGGAAGTCAGCCTGCAACCTTCCCTGGAGGCCCTGGCGCAAATTTGGCCCTGGGAAGACTGATAAAGGCGGTTTTCTGTTTTCTGTTTTCTGTAAGGGTCCAAATCAAAGGCCTCTTAGCAGAGACAGAAGACAGAAAACAGTAAACAGATATCCTTTACAGCCTGACACCTTATCGTTACAATAATGGCCAGGGAAAATCGCCATTCTTGCGAGTGGCAAACCGCGGCGGGCGATTCCCGTTGACAGACGAGGGCTGGCTCACCCTATGAAGCGATTGTCCATCCTGGGCTCCACCGGATCAATCGGCCGGAGCACCCT
>JBEKDQ010000204.1:0-4892 GCA_050014275.1 Desulfobaccales bacterium
GGTCACCAGCTCGTGGTAACCATCGGTCCGCCGCCCCAAAACCCGGAGATAGAGGTTGACCTTGGCCGGGCAGTGCAGCCGCACTCCTCCCCCCGGTCCCCTAATTAGCCCACCTCCTTGATGTAGGCCAGGCGCAAGTCATACAGAAGATGTTCAAACAGGTTTTCCTCTTCCTGGTCCAGATTATTCCGGGTCTTTTCCCGGAGCACCCCCAGGAGGTCAATGGCCTGTTTGGCCAGGGGCAGGTTTTTTTCCGTCTTCCCGGTGTTGGGGTCGGGAATGGCTCCCAGATTCATGAAAGCCGTGGAACTGAGGGAGAAGATCAGGGAAGAGAACGTGATTTCCGGGGCGGCGGCCCCGCTGGCGGCCTTTTGGGCCGCCTCTTGAAAAGCCCGCTCCTGGGAGCTCTTGGCCTCCCGGTCCCTGGACTTCTCTTCCTCACTCATCTGATGAAAACGCCAATCCTTGACGGTGTAACCCTTATCTTCGGAATCCGGCATGGCCACCTCCACCATGAGGTTTTATCCAAGATCGGCTACAACTCCAACTGGATGGCTTCGGCCACGTGCTCCAGCGCCCGCACGTCTTCAAGACATTCCGGAGTTATCGGGGTGTCGGTGGTGAGCAGGATGATATTCTGGCCCCGCTCCCGCTCCTGACCCACGGTCATCCGGGCGATATTGATCCGGTGCTTGCCGATGGTGCTGCCGATGGCGCCGATGACCCCCGGGCGGTCGTTGTTGTAAATAAACAGCATGTGGCCCTCGGGGGTAGCCTCCAAGCGAAACTTGTTGATCCGCACCAAGCGGGGTTCATATTTTCCAAAAATAGTGCCGGCCACGGTGTTCTCTTCGTTATTGGCCAGCACCGTCAACCGGATGAGGGTGGAGAAGTCTTCGGCGGAAGCCGCCTTCTCCTCGCTGAGGTGAATCCCCCGGGCCTCGGCCATGGCTGGGGCGTTGACGTAATTCACCTCGTCGCGCATCGCCGGGGAGAGCAACCCCTTGAGAAGGGAATGGGTCAGGGGCTTGGTCTCCAGTTTGGCCACCTCGCCGACATAGGCGACGGCCACCGAGGAGATGGCCCCCTCGGTGATCTGCGCCTGGAAGGAGCCCAGGGCCTCGGCCAAAGTCAGGTAGGGTTTCAATTTGGCCAGGGTCTCCTGGGTCACGGAGGGGGCGTTCACCGCGTTCTTGATGGTTTCGTAGAGGAGCAGTTCCACGATTTGTTCGCAGATGGCCACCGCCACGTTGGCCTGGGCCTCTTCAGTGGAGGCCCCCAGGTGGGGGGTGCAGATGACCTGGGACAGCTCCCGCAACGGAAAAACCGGCGGCGGCGGTTCCGTTTCAAAGACATCCAGGGCGGCGCCGGCCACCTTGCCTTCCTTCAGAGCCCCGAGCAGGGCCTCTTCGTCAATGAGGCCGCCCCGGGCGCAGTTAATGATGCGCACCCCGGGCTTCATCTTTTTGAAGGCCTGCTGGTTCAAAAGTCTGGCGGTGTCCTTGGTCTTGGGGGTGTGCAAGGTGATGAAGTCGGCCCGGGCCATCAGCTCATCCAGGGCCACCAGCTCCACCCCCAGATTGGCAGCCACCTCCTTGGTAATGAAGGGGTCGTAGGCCAGGACCCGCATCTTAAGCCCCAATGCCCGTTCCGCCACCACGGAGCCGATGCGCCCCATGCCGATAATTCCCAGGGTCTTGTTGAAGAGCTCGGTGCCCTGGAACTTCTTCTTCTCCCATTTGCCGTCCCGCATGGATTGAACCGCCTGGGGGATGTTGCGGGCCATGGCCATCATCAGCGAGAGGGCATGCTCCGCGGTGGTGATGGTGTTGCCCCCGGGGGTGTTCATCACCACGATGCCCCTTTTGCTGGCCGCGGGGACATCCACGTTGTCCAGGCCGGTGCCGGCCCGGCCCACCACCTTCAGCCGGGGGGCGCCGGCCATGAGTTCCGCGGTCACCTTGGTGGCGCTGCGGATCACCAAGGCGTCGGCATCCTTGATGGCCTCCTTAAGCTCCTCGGCCGCCAGGCCCGGACGGTTCACCACCTCGATGTTGGGCTGGGCCTCCAGGACCGCAATTCCGGCGGCATGCAAGCTGTCGCTGATCAGGACCTTCATACCGCTGCCTCCTTGCTCAAGATCTCTTGGGCGGCCTTTAGCCCGACGCCCGGCTCCACCCGGAAGCCCAACTGGTTGAGCACCTCCTCCAGGGCGCCGATGGTGCCCAGCAAGTCCACGGCGTCTATGAAGCCCATGTGGGCGATGCGGAAGATCTTTCCTTTGGCCTGGGCCTGCCCGCCGGCGATCCAGATCCCCTTTTTCCGCAGTTCGGCCACCACCTTCTGGCTGTCCACCGGAGACTCCACCGCGGTGAGGACGTCCGAGGGGTTATCCTTGGAATAGAGCTTAAGCCCCATGCCCTGCATGGCTGCCCTGGTGGCCAGGGCCAGCCGCCGGTTTTGGGCGAAGATGCGCTCCAGCCCCAGCCGGCGAATCTTACCGAGCACTTCTTTAAGGCCCATGATCATAGACACCGGCGAGGTATAGGGGGTCTGGTTCTTGGCCTGGGATTTGAGCTGCTTGGTAAAATCGAAGTAGTATTTGGGGAGATTGGAGACCTTGACCAACTCCCAGGCCTTGGGGCCGAGAGCGGCAAAGGCCAACCCCGGCGGCAGCATCATGGCCTTTTGCGAGCCGGCCACCAACAGGTCGATGCCCCAGGCGTCCATGGGCAGCGGATAGCCCCCCAGGGCCGAAATGGCGTCCACCACCAGGATGGTTCCCGGCCGGGTCCTGGTCACTGCCGCCAGTTCCTGCACCGGGTGGGCCACCGCGGTTGAGGTTTCGTTGGCCTGGACAAAGACCGCCTTGATGGCCGGGTTGGCGTCCAGCATCTTGGCCACCATCTGGGGGGCCACCGCATGGCCCCACTCCACCGCGAGGCGCTCCACCTTGACCCCGTAAACCGTGCACAGCTCGGTCCAGCGTTCCCCGAACTTGCCGCCGTCCACCACCAGGGCGGTGTCGCCGGCGCTCAGGGTATTGGCCACCGCCCCCTCCATGGCGCCGGTACCGGTGGCGGAAAAGATCAGCACTTCCTGTTCCGTCTGGAACAGGTATTTCAGATCTTCCCGCACCTGGCCCAGGATCTCCATGAACTGTGGGGAGCGATGATGGATAATGGGCTGGGCCATGGCGAGCTGGGTTTCCGGGGCCACCGGAGTGGGGCCCGGAGTCATCAAATACATTTTCATCTCTATCACCCTATCTTAATCGTATATTTTTCCAGGAAATCTGGGGGAATCCCGTAGAATGTTAAAGTTTATTGTCTCTGCCAATCGCTGTCAAGAGGTCTGCCGCCGCCATAGTGAAAAAAGTCACGATGATCCTGGGCAGGCCGCCGCCTGGAGGCCCGCCATTTGACACCCCCCGGGAAACCGGTTAGAATCGTAGCCAATACCGCAAAGGAAGCAGCGTTGGCGGAAAATTGGCAGTTCACCATCCTGCGCCTGGAAGCCCGCTCCCGGCGCCTCATCCTGGAAGGCCAGGCTCATCCCCCGTACGAGCGCCCTTATCACGATCCGCTCTTTTTTTACGCGGTGGCCGGTCCCGATTATCTCTCCCTGGAGGTGAGCCGGGATTTTGATGGTGAGCGGCTTTTGCATTACCTGGCCGGGTTTCTGGGTCAACCTGCGGCCCCGCCCCGGGTGCAACTGGGCGGTAGTCAGCTCGACGAGGAAGGCGCCCTGCTTCTGGTGGAGTGGCATTTTCCATCAGTCGGGCGTGGGGAGATGATCCACCGACTGGGGGAGATTCTGGGACGGGCATTGCCCTAATGCGCCAAAATTGGGAATAACAGCTGATATTTATCTAGCTATCTCTGCTTGAAAAGTTGTGAAGAAATAGTGGCACAGGCGTCTCGCCGGTGCGGACTGAGTGGTGAGCTGAAGGCTCCTGAGCGCTTAATCCATGATGTCCTGGAGTGATAAGAAGGCGAGACGCCCCCCTACGCTAGAGATGGAATAGGGAGTCAAATATATAATTCCCTTATTAATGCAAGAGCCAAGGCCTAAAAGCCTCAGGCCCTGAAGTATGCAGAGATTGCTTATCGCCTCTATCCGGGTAAGATAAATGAAGAAACTTTGCAGGCCTTGAAAAAACGACTTGAGAGTGAAGATCCCAATAAAAGCAAACACCAGAGAGGCCGTAAAATGCCGGGGCTTTCATCTTATCAGGAGGAGCGATGATCCATCTGGGCGAATATGACCCCTTGCTTTCGGGCATCTGGTGGGTTGAAGAAACGGGCATGAGCTGCAATGTCTACGTCCTCAATGAAGGCCGCACCCTCATAGACGCCGGCAACTTCTATGGTATCCTCCAGGAACTTAGCGAAGTCTTTGATCTCTCCCGGCTGGAACAGCTTTTCATCACCCACTGCCACTTTGACCACGTAGGGGGCATGGGAGAGCTCTTTGACTGGTGCAACCCCAAGGTCTATGGGCACATCGACACCCTGCCCTACATCAATTTCCGCAACGTGTCCTTCATGCAGATCATGGAGAAGGCCGGCCGGGCAGACCAGGTGGTGATCCTCCGGGGCGGCGAGCGCCTCCAGGTGGGAAACCATCTCCTGGAGGTGATCACCACCCCAGGCCACACCCGGGGCGACATCTGCATCTACGAACCCGAACGGTGCCTCCTCTTCTCCGGGGATACGGTCTTTCCCAGCTCTCCCATGGAAAATATCTTGTCTGACGCCGATAAGGGTTTGGGGAGCATGGACCAACTCATCGCCTCCCTGGGCCGCCTGGTGCCTTACCAGGTCGATTTCCTGCTGCCGGGCCACGGCCAGCCCGCCTTCTCCGACGGCGAGGCCCACGTGCTCAACGCC
>JBEKDQ010000205.1:0-4860 GCA_050014275.1 Desulfobaccales bacterium
ACCTTGAAGGGCCGCTTGCCGATGACCAGCAGGGCCCGGTCCAGCTCCCGGGGGTCCAATCCCAGGGAATGGCTGATGACCACCAGGGCCCCGGGAGGCATGGCGGCTCGTGCCGCCACCCAGCCCTGGATGGCCATGAGCCCGTAAAGATTCAGGGGATAAGCGTCCATGACGTTATGGGTCCGGAAGGTGGCGCCCAGGGTCAAACGGCGTTCAAACCGGCGAAAAAACAGGGACACCAGACAGGGGCGGCCCTCTACCGGGGTCAGGTCCCGGGAGTTGTCCCACAAGGTCACGTAAGCCTTGCGATCCTCGGGGTCCCGCTTCAGCCGCTCGGCGCAGGCCGCCAGGTTGTCCAGGCCAAAATATTGCCGCAGGCGGTGGCCGTAATTATAGGTCTCGTCCGGGCGCTGCTCCCCCCGCAGGATGTCCTCCTGGTAACGCCGCAGGCTATGGGGATCGAGATTGACGGCCTTAAGTTTATCGTCGCCCTCGAACCGGGGCTTTTCCACGACCACCTTGACATGTTGCAGCTCCAGACGCTCCCCTTTCGGCAGGTTGACCCGGCGGCCAAAGCGGCTGAGCAGATAGAGGACCTCCTTCCAGGCCTCCAGGATATCTTCCCGCACCACCGCGTGGCCCCGGGGGTTGCTGGGGTAGTATTGCAACTCCACCTCTGGGAGGGGGACCTTTAATCTCTGAAGATTTTCCAGCCCCTTATAAAAAATTTTCGGTTCCCAAGAATTAAAAAATTCTTGGATGGACGAAATTGCCCTTTCTTCCTGCGGGTCGCCCAACAGCCTTACTTGCAGGGAACCTGAAAAATCGCCCGGGTGCACCAAATCGTCCAGAATTCTAGTGGTTTGCCTTATCCGGCAGGTCCCCACCTTTTTTTGCCCTTCAGTGGCCTTATATCTTATAAAAGGTGAATCCTTCCTTTCCAAACCGAGGGTAATAAAGTTTCTTAACTCTTCATACGATCCGGAGCGATTATGGCCGCAAACCAGTAGCACCTGAATCTGCGGGTTGTACAGCAGATTCCGGAGCAGCTCCCTCAGACCGTTGCCGTATAGGTTGCCGAAGACCGCAATGGGGCTGCTGGCCGGATCCAGGTCCGCCCCGGCCTGTCGGAAGCGCTCGTAGACATAATCCACCCGGGACCATAAGGTCACCACCCCGATGATCCCGCAGGGATTGATGATGGTGAGGCGATCCCGGAAATGGAGAGGCTCAAATTTGAGTCTGGCTGCCATGCTGGCATTATACTGCAACTCCCGGCTAAGAGAAAAGGGGATTACAGGGAATTGACGAGCCTTTTCCGGGGCTGGCACGACAGGGCAAAAGGTAAGAGGCAAAAGGCAAAAAAATAGGCAACGGCTGAAAGCTCAGGAATTTTTACTTTTTTTAACTTTTAACTTTTTACTTGCCGAGGGCGGCCGCCCCGCATGGTATTTTCGCAGAGTCTCTAAATGGGGATCAGCCGCCCCGGCTGTTCTTTGGCTGCTATTAGCCAGCAGCTATTTTTCCCCTGAATATTGCCCTCCGGGAAAGCAAGCCTTATCTTTTGACTGAGCCGGTGCCGCCGGTGGAGGAAAACCTAGAAAGAAGCTGTCCCACTGCTTCCGTATCTGATAAGATAGACTCGGCTTCGAAGGGTTCGCCAAGATTTCCGTAGGCAGGGAGATTTCAAAGGAGGGCCGGGCATGGCGTCGTCTAAAGAAAGAGTGTATTTACACAGTTTCCAGGAGATCGTGAAGGGCTTGAGTTCTCACCTGGGGGTCGAGCAGGTGCTGGAAACCATAGTGCGGGAACTCACCCAGACCATGGGCCTCAAGGGGGCGACCATCCGCCTGGTCCACCCCAAAACCAACACCCTGGAGCTCGCCGCCTCGGTGGGCCTGAGTGAGAGGTACCTGCAAAAAGGGCCGGTGGACCTGGACAAGAGCATTACCGAGGCGCTCAGTGGCCGGCCGGTGGCCATTCACGATGCCGCCAACGATCCCCGCATGCAGTATCCCCAGGAGGCCGCAGCCGAAGGGATCGCCAGCATGGTGGCCATCCCCATGATTTTCAAGGGGAAGGTCATCGGGGTGATTCGCCTGATCAGCGGCGAATCCCGGCAGTTCACCCTGGAAGAGGTAGATTTCGCCAGTACCGTGGCAGAGATCGGCGCCCAACTGATCAGCAACGCCAGGATCTATGAAGCCCGGGTCCGGGAACTCAACTTTCTTAAAGGTTTGCTGGAGGTCTCCAAGGCGGTGAATTCGACCCTGGAGGTCAATAAGGTGCTCCATCTCCTGGTGAAAACCGCGGTCACCGCCCTGGACATCAAGGCAGCGGCGGTCCGCCTGCTGGATGAAACTCGCCAGAAGCTCGAATTAGTGGCTTCCTACGGCCTGAGTGACCGCTATCTCAACAAGGGTCCGGTGCGCTCCGACAAGTCCATCGCCGAGGCCATGATGGGTAAGGCGGTCTCCATCTACGACGTGGCCAGCGATGGCCGGGCCACCTATCCCAAGGAGGCCATTGAGGAAGGCATCAAGTCCATCCTATCGGTGCCCATCACCCTCAAGGGCAACGTCATCGGGGTGATGCGCATCTACACCGGCAAGTTGCAGGAGTTTAGCGACGATGAAATCACCTTCATCTGCTCCCTGGCGGAGCAGGCGGCCCTGGCCATGGAAAATGCCCGCATGTATCAGAAACTCAAAGGGGAATATGAGGAGCTGATGGGCGACATGTACCGATTCGCCGGTTTCACCCGCTTTTAAAGAGGGACATCATCCCGAAGGTGAGCAGGGGCGGGTTAACAAAACCGCCCCTGCCTTAATTAGGCCGGCTCATTCGGCACAGGAGGACTTATACCTCATTATTATGAAGCGGATGACCTGGAGAGATTTAGCGAACTGCAAAAAGCAAAGCCCCCACCTCATGACTACGTCATGAATTATTACCAGGGGGTCATGACCGCCGGCGCCCTGACGGTGCGGGGGCTTCTGGTAAATGGAGGACCTGGGTCCCGAGGCCCCGCCCTCATAATTTCCCCAAGGCCGGCCAGCGGCGGGTGAAGGCGCGTTCCGCCAGATGGCGGGCCAGTGCCAACCAGTGGCGCCGGGTGGTGGCAAAATAACCCTGCTCCAGCCAGCGACGGCCGGAGCTGATCACCGGCGGGCTGAGCAGGCGCAGGCGGGTGAAGCGTTTGAGCCGAATCACCAGGTCCAGGTCCTCGGGCCGGTGGTGGGCAAAGCCGCCCAGGGCCTGGAACAGCTCCCGTTGCAGGATGAGGACCTGGTCGCCATAGGGCAGGCCCAGGAGGCGGCTGCGCCAGTTGGCCGCCCGGGCGATGCATCTGAGGGCCGGCAGGGGCGGGCTGAGAGCTAGCTCAAAGGCGCCGGCGGCAAAGGTTGGATCCGTTGCGGTCCGGCGCAATGCCGCCAGATGGGCGGACGCAAGTACGGTGTCGGCGTGCAGGAAGGCCAGGAGGCCGCCCCGGGCGGCGCGGGCCCCGGCGTTCATCTGGCAGCCTCGGCCGCGGGGGGCCCGCAGGCGGTGGACCTGGGGATGGCGGGCCGCCACCTCCCAGGTGGCGTCGGCGCTGCCGCCGTCCACCAGGATGATCTCCAGGTCAGCCGCGGCAGGCAGCCGCGCCAGGGTCGAAGCCAGGAGCGGTGCTTCGTTCAACACCGGCAAAATGATGGATATGCGCGGATTCATCGGCTCACTGCGCTCCCAACCCTGACAAAAAACTCTCCGGCAAAATTTCCGGCTTGAATCATGAGCAGCCTGTGCATTATTTTCGCCAAAGAGCCGGTCCCGGGGCAAGTAAAAACCCGCCTTACCCCACCTTTCAGTCCCGGGGAGGCCTGCCGCCTCTATGGCGCTTTTTTGGCGGATGTCCTGGAGGAAACAGCCCGAATTCTCGGAATGGAGTGTGCCCTGGCTTATGCCTCCGCCGGGGCGCGGAAATTTTTCCGAGATTTGGCCCCCGGAGTGAGGCGGTTTCCCCAGGAGGGCCGGGATCTGGGAGAGCGCCTGGTCCGGGCCTTTGCCTGGGGCTGGGGCGCCGGTTTTCAAAATGTCCTGGTCCGGGGCAGCGATACCCCGGACCTTCCCGGGGGCATCCTGCTGCAAGCCTGGCGGAGATTGGCCTCCGGGCAAGCCCAGGTGGTCCTGGGCCCCTCCCCGGACGGCGGCTATTATCTGGTGGGGCTCAGGGACCCGCAGCCGCAGCTATTTGCGGAGATTACCTGGTCCAGCAGCGCGGTTCTGGCCGAGACCCTGAGCCGGGCCCGGGAACTCTCCCTGAACGTCCACCTTCTGCGGTGCTGGCCGGATATCGATAACTATGCGGGGCTGATGGCTTTCCTGAAGAAGCCGCATCCGTCCCCCCGGGCCGGCTGGCGCAGTGACCGGATCGCCCGGGAGTTGTTGGCCGGTACCGCCCTTAAGGAGGGGAGGCTTCATTTACCAAAGAAAAAAGATGAGCCCCCTGCTTAACGGAAGGTGTGGAACCGCCGCGATTATAAAAAAGAATGATTAACTATTTTTCCTGATGGTTTTGCCTCTTTCAGGTGTTTGAATTAATAATGGATGAGCTCATTATCCAGGATCCGGGTGCAAATGGCGGAACCGATATCGGAAACCCCTGAGAGAGACAGCGACGTTCCGGGGAAAGTCCCTTGGATTCGCCCCCTCATCCTCCTCCTGGTGCTGGCGGGCCTGTTCATTATCGGCCGGGCCTTGAATCTCCAGGAGTATCTCCAGGAAGACCGCCTGCGTCGCTTCATTGCCTCTTCCGGGATGTGGGGCCCCCTGGTCTATCTGCTGATTTTGACCATCGCCCCATTGCTGTTCATCCCG
>JBEKDQ010000206.1:0-4833 GCA_050014275.1 Desulfobaccales bacterium
AAACGCTCCGACAACTGGCGGCGCACGTCTTCGTGCGTCTCCAGCAGCTGCCGGCCCTCCACCAGCAGGTCGTCATAGTCCATCAGATGCTGGCGGCGCTTCTCTTGCCGGTAGCCCGTATGGATCCTGGCCAGTTCTTCCCGCCGCTCCTGAAACTGAGGATAGTCCCGGGCCAGCAGCGATTCCAGGGAGGCGCTCTTATTGATCACGGCGCTGAAGATCTCCGCCATGGTCTCCTTGCGGGGAAAGGCGCCGGCCGGGTGTTTGAACCCATAGCGCTCCTTGAGCATCTGCAGAAGGTCGCCCTGGTCGCCGCGGTCCATGACGGTGAACCCGTGGGGGTAGCCCACCCGCTCGCCGTATTGCCGCAGCCACTGGTAGCAGACGCTGTGGAAGGTGCCCCCGGTGACCTGCGCCAGGGGCCGGTCCAGCAGCCGCACCGCCCGGGACAGCATCTCCTGGGCGGATTTGCGGGTAAAGGTGAGGAGCAAAATGGCCCCGGGGTCCACCCCCTGCTCCACCAGGTAGGCCAGGCGATAGACCAGGGTGCGGGTCTTGCCGCTGCCGGCGCCGGCAATGACCAGTACTGGGCCCTCCAGGGTGGTCACCGCCTGATACTGGGCGGGATTGAGCTCCTGGCGATAATCGAGACGCCGCCCTGGGGCCTCCTGGGCAATAGCTGTGGTTCGGTTTGGCATTTTGTCAGTAGTCAGTAGCCAGTAATCAGTAGCCAGTAATCAGTGATCAGTGGTCAGTGGGTAGTAAAAACTAAGCAAATTAAGACATTAACTCCCTCTCCCCCGACGGGGGAGAAAGTTGGGGAGAGGGGCATAGGGCTTTTAGGCACTCGTTCCCAAGCTCCTGCTTGGGAACGAAAATTTTGGCCCAAGCTCTGCTTGGGCAATGCAAATTTCGGCCACAAATTAGGATTGGCAAATCTGGAGCATTGGAACCAGAGAGTTTTTTTAGGCAACATTATATATCTCGCGTGCTCTTAATAAATTGCCTTGAATCAAGGTAAAGAATCCCCTTTCAACATCTGCAACTCGATAAGTATTATTATAATATTGAGCACTGATTGCGCGGCATTCTTCTCTCCAAGCATTGTATACGTTTTCATTATTCTGAGAAATTCTAATTCTCGTCTCCTTTGGGCCAAATGCTAAATGAGAAAGAGCTTTCGTGCATTCAGGGGTGCGCAGTTTAGAAATTTTTTTATCTAGTACGCAATAATTTTGCGGATTCAAGAACATCAATATCTTTGATATGAATGACATTCCAGAAAATTGAGATAAATTTAAGTTCTTGATTGCTACCATGGTTGGAATCGCTCTATTTATAAGTAAATTTTGAAAATTAGTTACTTGATTTTCTGTGACGTTATCAAGGAAATTTGTAAACCGTTTTTCTCTAAATCCTACTTGGGCAAATCCCCAATAAAGTACATTGGCAAGTCCATGTTTTACTTCAATTACATTTTGCTACTTAAGCAATGTATTAATATATTGCTCGACATCAGCCATATTTTGTGCATTGCCAGGAGTATTCATTTCAATTTCATAGTAAACGGCAGGAAATGAATATCCAATGATTGAGTCTTTCAATATCTGCCTTTGAATATGGTTTAGTGGCATAATGTAGTGGTTTGAATTATCGCCGAACCGTTAAGAATCTTATCATGCAGGATGGGCTACGGCCAACATTCCCTTGGCTTTATTGGCGCGCTGCCTTGCATGCTCCGCCGGGGGCGGCGGCGCTACATTTGTGGACCGATTTTTGAATAGTAGTCAATAATCGCCAGGGCCAGGGCCGGGATGGTGTAGTCCGCGGGTTCGATCTGCGGGCTGAGGCCATATTCCCCCAGGGTGGCCGCAGTGATGGGGCCGATCGCGGCCAACGTCGCCGTGGCGGCCAGGACTTGAAACCTTTCTTTGCCCAGGAGTCGGGCGAAGTTGTGCACCGTGGCGGAGCTGGTGAAGGTAAGGACATCCACCGGCCCTTCCTTCAAGGCGGCTTCTGCTTCCGGAGGGATCTCCCGCGGCGTTCGGGTCTTGTAGACCGGGGCTACTTTTACCTCCTCCGCGGCCAGCCGGACCAGCCCCTGCGGCAGCACCTCACGGGCGATCTGGGCCCGGGCCAGCAGGATGCGGCTGCCGGGGGCCACCAGGGGCGATAGGGCCTGGAGCAACACCTCGGCCGTGAAGGCGCTGGGCACCACGTCAGCCTTGAGGCCAAACCCCTCCAAGGCCTGGGCGGTGGCCGGACCGATGGCCGCGATCTTTGCCTGGCCGAGGACCCGCACGTCCTTTCCCTGGCCAAACAGGCGGGCCATGAAGGCCGCCACCCCGTTGGCGCTGGTGAAAACCAGCCAGTGGAATTGGTCCAGGCGCCTTAGGGCCTCATCCAGGGGAGCAAAATCGTCCGGCGGACCGATCTCCAGGGTGGGCACCTCCAGGCAGCGGGCCCCGGCCGCGGCCAGCAACGCCACCAGCTTGCTGGCCTGCTGGCGGGAACGGGTCACCACCACGGTCTTGCCCCATAGGGGCCGGGTCTCCCACCATTGCAGGCGCTGGCGCAGTTCCACCACCTCGCCCACCACTAAGATCGCCGGAGGCTGGATGGCCGCCTCCCGGGCTTTTTGGGCCAGGTCGGTCAGGGTGCCGGTCACGGTGCGCTGCGCCAGGGTGGCGCCCTTTTCGATCAGCGCCGCCGGGGTCCGGGGATCGCGCCCCTTAGCCACCAGTTGCCGGCAAATCTCCGGCAGGTTCTTCACCCCCATAAGGAAGACCAGGGTGCCGGGATTTTGGCCCAGGGCCTCCCAGGGGATGGCGCTGGCCTCCTTGTTGGGGTCTTCGTGGCCGGTGATCAAGGTCACCAGGGTGGTGTAGCGCCGGTGGGTTACCGGGATGCCGGCATAGGCCGGCACCGCCACCGCCGCGGTCACCCCGGGCACGATTTCAAAGGGGATGCCGGCTTTGGCCAGCTCCTCGGCCTCTTCACCGCCGCGGCCGAAGACGAAGGGGTCGCCGCCTTTGAGGCGCACCACCGTAAGTCCGGCCCGGGCCCTGGCTACTAAAATCTCGTTGATCCGCTCCTGGGGAAGGGTATGGGCCCCCGCCTGCTTGCCGGCGTTAATGATCTCCGCCTCCGCCGGGGCCTCCTGGAGGAGCTCCGGGCTGGCCAACTGGTCGTAGACCACCACCTGGGCGCGGCGCAACACCGCCAACCCCTTGGCCGTGATCAAACCCGGATCCCCCGGCCCCGCCCCGACTAAATAGACCATAATTTTATAATACCATAATTTTTCAGGGGTTGCGGGCTTCGGCCCCAACCCCTGAAAAGAATTCTATTGGGGGGAGGGCCGGGGGATGTTTTTTAACTTTTTCGTCAGGGTTCCCCCGCCCTCCCCTCAACTCCCCCCAACCCAGTAGTGTCCGGCAACAAAATTGCTTGGAGAAGATTATACTATTTCGCAGTTAAACTTTAGACCATTGTAATTTCAGCGATATCAATATATTATACCCGATGCAAAACCCTTCTCTTGAACCTTGAACCTTGAACCTTGAACTAAACCAGGGAGAGGGAAATATCTTGAAATTCCATGAATTGATTAACTAGTGGGCATGCCTAAGTTCAAACAATTCTCTACTGCCTGTCTCATAACAAAAACCTTGCCGGACACTATTGCTCCCAACCCCCTATAAGGTGGGGCGGACTGGTGAGCCTGGCTACCCACTATGAGCGCCTACCTGCAGGTCTTGCAGGTCTTCCCGTGTTCCAGGGCTTCCACCACGCCGCGATATTTGTCATGGATCATCTTGCGGTCGAATTCCCACATGCGCTCCAGCATCTGCGCCTTTTCGACTTCGCTGAAATAGTTCATGCAGGGCAGGAAGAAGTGCTTGTCTTCCTTTTCAATATGGAGGGGATAGAAAACCGCCAGCGCCTCCAGATGAAGCAGGAGATCGTCCAGGGCCCCGGCTTTTTCCAGGAGATAGTCACCCTTGGCCTGGACCAGCGAGACGATAGTCCGGTCGCCCCAGCGGTGGTCCTCGATCAATTCCTCCATGGCCTGCCGGTGCTCAGGGGTCAGGTCCTTGTCGGCCAGGGCCGCGAACAGGATGTTTTCCTCTTTGCCGTGGTGGCAGTGGCCAGCGTAGGTCCTGATGAAATCCACCGCGGTGTCGATGAAGACCGGGTCCACAAAGGCAAACTCCGCCGCCACCGCGATGTTGTCCTTGAGGCGGGCCAACTCCTGCCCCATGAGGGCAACCATGCGTTCGATGAGGCGGTGTTCGATCATCAGGGGTCCGATGGGCTGCATATCTTCATTCCTTAAAGGTTTGGTCTTTGCGCCTTGGCGTGAAAAATCTCACGCCAGGCCAAAGAACGCCAAGATACGGAAGTGCTACACCTTCACCAATTCGTACTCCCGGGCGCCCAGGCGCAGCTGCTCGGCGTACTCCAGTTGCAGGGGCCAGTCCACCTGGGGGTAGATGTCCTTGAATTTATCGCTGCCGGGGGCCAGCTCCTTCAGGGCGGAGCCCAGGCGCCCGGGGCTCTGGATGACCAGGTCCACGCAGGCCTGGTCGATGGCCACCGGGTCCCGGGAGGCCAGGATGCCCAGGTCCCCCACCACCGGCAGATCGTTGTGGCCATAACAGTCGCAGGCCGGCGACACCTGGGTGAGAAAGTTGACGAACACCACCTGGTCCTGTCGGTCTTTAACCACCCCGTAAGCGTATTCCATCATCTTCTTGAGGAACACCGGGATGGATTCGTTCCACTGGATCTGGATGTTGCCGTAGGGGCAGACCAGCAGGCATTCGGCGC
>JBEKDQ010000207.1:0-4811 GCA_050014275.1 Desulfobaccales bacterium
TGAGGACCCCCTCGTGCACCAGTTTCAGGCTGAGGCCCAGGCTCGTCTCCAGGCCGATGAGGCCGAAGGCCGCGGCCTCAAACTCCAGGTCCTTTTCCAGGGTGCTGTGGGGGGCGTGGTCGCTGGCAATGGCGTCCAGGGCGCCGTCGCGCAAGCCTTCTTTGATCGCGGCCAGATCCGCCGCACCGCGCAAAGGCGGGTTCACCTTGGCGTTGGTGTCGTAGCCGCGGACCGCGGCGTCGGTCAGGCTGAAGTAGTGGGGCGCGGTCTCGGCGCTCACCTTGAGTCCCGCGGCCTTGGCCCGGCGGATTAGCTCCACGCTGCCCGCGGTGGAGACGTGGGCGATATGAAGGCGGGCACCGGTGAGGCCGGCCAGGGTAAGGTCCCGGAAGACCATGACCTCCTCTGCCGCCGCCGGGATGCCCTTCAGGCCCAGGATAAGAGAGACCCGGCCTTCGTGCATCATCCCGTCGCCCCGCAGTTCCAGGTCCTCGCTGTGGGAGATGACCGGCAAGGCGAAGGTGCGGGCATATTCCAGGGCCCGGCGCATGAGCATGGAGTTCATCACCGGCTTGCCGTCGTCGGAGACGGCCACTGCCCCGGCCTCTTTCTGGTCGCCGAATTCGCTCAGGCTCTCCCCCCGGGAACCCATGGAGATGGCGGCCACCGGGTAGACCCGGGCCAGGCCCGCGGCCGCGGCCTGCTCCCGGATATAGCGGCTCACCGCAGCGGTGTCGTTCACCGGAATGGTGTTGGGCATGGCCGCCACCGCGGTGAAGCCGCCCTGCGCCGCGGCCCGGGCCCCGGTCTCGATGGTCTCTTTGTATTCCTCCCCCGGCTCCCGCAGGTGGACGTGCATATCGATGAGTCCCGGGGTCAGCGCCAGGCCCCGGGCCTCCACCACCCGGCGGCCCTCGCCGGGGATGGTCCCCGGGGGCGAAAGCAGGGCGATTTTGCCGTCCGCCACCAGCAGGTCCATGGGAGCTTCCAGGTCTTGGGCCGGGTCCACCACCAGGGCGCCCTTAATCAGCATCAAGTCTTTTCCCCTCCGATCAAGAGGTAGAGGACGGCCATGCGCACCGCCACCCCGTTGGTCACTTGCTCCAGGATGACGGAGTGCGACCCGTCGGCCACCTCCGGCGAGATCTCCACCCCCCGGTTCAAGGGCCCCGGATGCATAATGATCGCGTCTTCCTTGGCCAACTCCAGGTGCCGGAGAGCCAGGCCGAAGTGCCGGCTGTATTCCCGCAGGGTGGAGATGAACCCCTGGCCCATGCGCTCCAGTTGTAATCTCAGCATTATGATGACGTCGACCCCGGCCACCGCCTCTTCCAGGGAATAGCTGACCTGCACTCCCAGGTCGGAAAGAAACGGGGGCAGCATGGTGGCGGGGCCGGCCACCGTCACCTGTGAGCCCATCTTGCTGAAGGCCAAGATGTCGGAGCGGGCCACCCGGGAATGGGCGATGTCGCCGACGATGGCCACCTTCAGGCCATCCAGGCGGCCTTTGGCCTCCTGCACCGTGAGCAAGTCCAGGAGGGCCTGGGTGGGGTGCTCATGCAGGCCGTCGCCGGCATTGACGACCCCGCAGCGGAGCTTGCCGGCCAGATAGCTCGGGGCGCCGCTGGCGTAATGGCGGATCACCAAAAGGTCCGGTTGCATGGCCTCCAGGTTGTGGGCGGTGTCCGCCAGGGTCTCGCCCTTCACGGCACTGGAAGCCGCCACCGTCAGGTTGAGGGTGTCGGCGCTGAGGCGCTTGGCCGCGATCTCAAAGGACATGCGGGTCCGGGTGCTGGGTTCGTAGAACAGGGTCACCACCGTCTTGCCCCGCAAGGTGGGGACCTTCTTGATGGCCCGCCGGGAGATCTCCTTGAGGGAGGCGGCGGTCGAAAGAATAAGGTGGATCTCCCCGGCCGAAAGGTCGGCGATTCCCACCAGATCCTTGTGCCGGAATTCCATGGCGGCTCCTTTTTATCCCCGGCTTGGAGATGGCCGGCCGCCAATCTTAGCGGCGAAACAGGTCTGGTCATGGATAAAATCGGGCCCAATCACCCGCCAGGAGTGGTTAACCTGCCTCGGCGGTCCGCCGCAGAACCTGCTCCCGGGATTTGCCAAAAAAAACCTCCTTGGAAAAAGGAGGCGGGTCTCGATATCCTGGGTTTCGCGGTTCATAGGCAGCCTGCCAGCATCCAAAGTTTTTTACCATTACCTTGAGAGAAATTCAAGAATAATCTCCGGAAATTTTCCCTGGCTGCCGGTTGACAATTTTCCGGGCCGGCCCTATTTAATGCATAAGACCACTTCAACCTGGAGGAAGCGGAGATGGGGAGAGAAGTGGTTTTTTAACCCCCCCCTTTGATTCTGAAATATGATAATAGTATTGGCTTCGTAAATAGTTAACTGTAGGTGGGCACTGCCCACCAATTCCTTGCCATGCTCCACCCGGTTGAAGTGATCGCATGTTTTCGGGTCTGCGAATAATCTCCTTCTTTGAAAAGCGACCACCATAAGAAAAAGGCCGCCCGACGTTTTGCATCTCAGGTAACTAGGCATTTTTATTAAAGTAATTGGTGGGCAGTGCCCACCCTACATTTTTTCTTTAAATCTCTTGGCCCCAAACCCCCCTTCCCTTGAGGGGAGGGGGTTGGGGGGAGGGTGATAATATTTGGAGATAACAGAACAAATAAACACCCCCACCCTCCCCTCAAGGGGAGAGGAAATAAAGCGGGCTCATTTATTAAGGTTTTCCTAAAACACTACCTAAGTTCCAAGGGTATTAAGTCCCAGTAGTGTCCGGCAAGGTTTTTGCTATGAGGCAGGCAGTAGAGAATTGTTTGAACTTAGGCCATACCCACTAGCTAATCAATTCATGGAATTTACAAGGTGTTTCCCTCTCCCCCCTTAGGGGGGAGAGGGCAGGGTGAGGGGGGGATATGGAACGGCCATGAAGCCACCCCTCACCCGGTGTCGTCCCCTCGCAGGGGAGAGGGAATTTAGTTGCACCGGTAATAATATGTTGACATCGCGCGATAGTGTAATCTTCTCCATGCAATTTTGTTGCCGGACAATACTGGGATTTAGGGGGATTTCAGGAGGTTATTTTAAATCCCTCTGCCCCCCTCTTTAAAAATATCGACATGTTCTGGTAGCCGCGGGCTTTAGCCTGCGCTCATTTTATTAAGAATTTTCGCAAACTTAATCTTGCGGCAATATTTTAAAGGCCAAAAGATGAAGAACATTTTTTATCAAAGGAAAATCTGAGACATAACACTAGCTAGAGGCGGCCCCAGGGGTCGACCTGACGAGGAAAGATCCCGTGAGCATGGAAATGGAAGCCGTCATTAAGAACGCCATCGCCCAGGAAGAACTCTCCCACGAATTTTATCTGCGCCTGGCCGACGTGGTGAGCCACGCCGACACCAAAGAGACCCTTCGGTATCTGGCCAGGGAGGAGCTGGAGCACAAGCAGTTCCTGGAGAGCTGTATCACCCCCCAGGGTTGCAAATTGACCGGCCACCCCAAAGATGACCATCTGGCGGAGCTGCTGGAGGCCCCCAGCTTCCACGACGCCCTGTCCCCCAAAGAGGCCCTGGTGGTGGCGGTGAAGCGGGAAGAGGGCTCGCAGCGCTTCTATAAAGCCCTGGCCGCCTTGCAGCCCCCCGGGGAAATCCGGGATTTCCTGGAGAAGATGGCCCAGGTGGAGCTGTCCCACAAGGAAAAGATGGAATATCTCTACGATAATACGGCCTTCCCGGAAGCCTGGTACGAGAGCTGAGGAATGGCCCAAGGCTTCCTCATTGCGCTAGAAGGGGTGGACGGCTCCGGCAAGAGCACCCAGGCCGGGCTGTTGGCCGCCTCGCTAAAAAAGGACGGCCACCCGGTGGTCCTGACCCGGGAACCCACTGACGGCCCCGCCGGGCAGCAGCTCCGGAGCTACCTTAAGGGGCCCAGCCGCCATCTCTCTCCGGAAGAGGAGCTCAAACTCTTCATGGAGGACCGCCGGGGGCACGTGTCCCAGATCATCTCACCGTCCCTGGCCCGGGGGGAGATCGTCATCAGCGACCGCTACTACTATTCCTCGGTGGCCTACCAGGGGGCATTGGGACTGGACCCCGACGATATTCTGGCCGCCAACCAGTCCTTTGCCCCGGCGCCGGACCTGGTGTTCATCCTAATGCTGCCGGTGGCCGAGGCCCTGCACCGCCTGGCTCGCAAGGGCAAAGGGGCCCGGCAGGTGAGCGAGTCCTTCCCTTACCTGAAACAGGTGGAGGCCATTTACGCCGGTCTTCAAGGCCCCCGGTTTCGGCGGGTGGAGGCCTCCCGGCCGCCCCTTTCGGTGCATGCCGCCATCCTGGAGGAGACCCGCATGGCCCTTCAGGAAGCGGCTGCGGCCTAGTATCGTGTTTCGGGAATATCTTTAATATCTCATGGCCCCAAACCTCCCCCTCCCTGAGAGGGGAGGGGGTTGGGGGAGGGTGACAACATTTGGAGATAACAGAACAAATAATCACCCCCACCGGGTGTCGCCCCTTCATGGGGGAGGTAATAAAGCGGTTCTTTTTCCAAGGTTTTCCTGTAACACTACACTAGTGCCCGGTTACCACCTCGCCGGCCGCGGGAACCTGAATCTCCTGGCTGCTGCCAACCCTTGACAAACGCCACCCCCAAAAGTTAAGAATATCCTGTTTGGGCCGTTAACTCAGTCGGTAGAGTATCTGCCTTTTAAGCAGAGAGTCGTTGGTTCGAATCCAACACGGCCCACAAAAACCCTCTCCGTCCCCATCGTCTAGCCTGGTCCAGGACACCGGCCT
>JBEKDQ010000208.1:0-4781 GCA_050014275.1 Desulfobaccales bacterium
TGGGGATTCATTTCATGGGGGAGGTGCCCTTCCATGAGGTATATATCCACGCCCTGGTGCGGGACCCGGAAGGCCAGAAGATGAGCAAATCCAAGGGCAACGTTATCGACCCCCTGGACCTGATGGAAGCCTACGGCACCGACGCCTTCCGCTTTTCCCTGGCGGCTTTCGCGGCCATGGGCCGGGACGTGCGCCTCTCCGAGGAGCGCATCGCCGGCTACCGCAACTTTGCCAACAAGGTGTGGAACGCCAGCCGCTTCACCTTGATGCATCTGGAGGACTATGACCCTGCCAGCCTCCCGGATGAGGCCGGCCCAAAATCTTTGCGGGTGGAGGAGGCCTGGATCGTCAGCCGCCTGCAGCAGGTCGTCAAAGAGACCCGGACCCGCCTGGACGCCTACGAGTTCGACCAGGCGGCCAACAGCCTTTACCAGTTCATCTGGCACGAGTTCTGCGACTGGTACCTGGAGATCATCAAGCCCCAGCTCTATGATAAAGAAAACCTGGCGGCCCGCCGCCACTGCCAGGGGGTCCTGCTCCACCTCCTGAGCGCCGCACTAAGGCTGCTCCATCCCTTTATGCCCTTCCTCACCGAGGAGATCTGGCAGAAACTGCCCGGGCCCCGGGGCTCCATCATGGTGGCGCCTTACCCTGAGGTTGACGAAGCCCTAATCAACCCTGGAGCCGAAGCCGAACTAGACATGGTAATGGGTTGCATAATTGCTATTCGCAACTTACGAGCGGAAATGAATGTCCCTCCTGCTATTCAATTGAAGGCATATATCCATAGCTTTGACGATCAGGTCATCCAGGAATTACACAAACATTGGCAATCGCTCTCCCTATTGGCAAAGGTTGAAGAACTTTACTTTAATGACGTTTCCGGACCGCCCCCTACTTCAGCCAGAGCGGTTGTGCGTAATGTGGATATCTACCTGCCCCTGGCTGGGATCATCGACTTTACCGAAGAAGAACGCCGCCTCACCCGGGAAATCGAGAAACTGGGAAAAGACCTGACGGCAGCCCAACGCAAACTGAGCAATGAGGATTTCCTCAGCAAGGCCCCAGCCCAGGTGGTCCAGAAAGAAAAAGAAAAGCTCCGATCCTGGACCGAAAAACTCACCAAACTCAAAAACCACCGGGAGCGGATTAAGGAATTGATGGGATGAGGGGAGTCTCGCCCTTTCCGTAGATGTAGGCGGCCAGTGCCTCTCAAATGTAGGGTGCGCAGCTTGCACCCTACATAATATTCAGGTTCGAGATAATGTTTAAGCAAGGAGACGTAATTTCTTATTTAGATATGTGCCGAGCAGAAGGCGTAAATCTGCAAAGGGGAATGAATTATCGGCTAAAAGGAGAGTTAAGCGTAATTTTGATGAGCCTCAGGCATGGCGCGCCATATGCTGATCGAATCGAAGAAAATGGCAAGATACTTAATCTATGAAGGACATGATACTCCTTCGTTCAAAGATGGACCAAAACCCAAACTGATTGATCAACCCTTGCAAAATCCTGGAGGTGGCCTAACCCAAAACGGACTTTTTTATGAATCAGCTTTGAGGTATAGGCGTAGGGAAAGCGAACCTGAGTTAGTAAAGGTGTATGAAAAAATAAAATCTGGGATTTGGGTTTTTAATGGGTTATTTAAACTTTTTGATGCTTGGCGGGAAATAAGCAATAACCGGAAAGTGTTTAAATTTAAACTGGAATTGTTGGATGAATCTTTTTTTCAAACTGATGCTGAATCAGGAGATCTAAATCATAATCGTATAATTCCTACGTCAGTTAAATTAGAAGTTTGGAAGCGAGATAAAGGAAGATGCATTAGATGTGGGAGCCAGGTTAATCTTCATTTCGACCATATAATCCCATATTCCAAAGGTGGGTCTTCGCTCGTTTCCGAAAATATCCAAATTCTCTGTGCAAGGCACAACTTAGAAAAAAGAGATAAAATAGAATGAATTCCTTCCTCTAGACAATTATTTAGAAAAGGGGTTATGTTAATCTTCTTTTTTCTGGGTTTTTTGATGGTGGCGGCCTGCCCCGGGGCCCAGGCCTGCACCCTGTTCGCCGCGGCGGGGGACCGGGTGGCTGGGGGCGGCGCCCTCATCGTCAAGAACCGGGACCGCGACCCCCAGGGAAGCGCCCTGAGGGTCTGCACCCCCCAGGGCGGCTACCGGCACCTGGCCCTGGTGGCGGCGGACAACCCCAAGGAAGCGGCCGTGGCCGGGATCAACGAGAAAGGCCTGGTGGTGGTGGATGCCAGGGCCAGTTGCCTTCCCGCTAAGCGGCAGCAGAAATGCGGCGCCGTCGCCCTCACCCAGGCCCTCTTGAGCCGCTGCGCCTCGGTGGATGAGGTCCTGGCCCAAAAAGACCTGTTGGCCGCCAGCTATCCCGTCTTCGAGATGGTGGCCGACCTCCATAAGGTGGCCTGGATCGAAGTGGCCCCCGGCGGCCAGGTTGCCTCCCGGGTCAGCGACCGCGGCGCCCTGTGCCACACCAACCACTACCTCGACCCCGATTTGGGGTGGGCCAACTGCCGGACGACTCCCGGCAGCAGGGTGCGGCTGCGCCGCATCAGCAAGTTGCTGGCAAATCAGGAAGCCTCTAACAAAAAATTCACTTTCGCCGACTTCCTGGTCTTTAGCCAGGATCGCCATGACGGCCCGGACCGCAGCATCAACCGCCTCGGCAGCACCCCCCGCGAGACCCGCACCCTGGCCACCTTTGTGGTGCAGTTGTCCGGAGCCGCACCCCATGTCTGCGCGCGGATGAACAACCCCGGGGAACCCGAGAAGATCGTCAATTTCATCCTGGAACCGGGACTGTGGACCAAGGGCTTGAAGGAAAAGGTTTTCTAGAACCTATTTCAAAACCTGTCTTAGGCTGCAAATATGTTCTCACCCAATAAAAGGTTGGATAAGGAGATTTTAAGTCCTCCTTTCTTAAAGGGGGATTTAGGGGTTAATATTGTTCACTTAAGTGGTTCTTTTCTAAGGAATTGGTGGGCAGTGCCCACCCTGCATTATGAACCCTGGTTCCCAAGCTCCTGCTCCGAAAAGTTGCTCAGTATGTGGGATACCTCCCCTCTGGCAGCCGGTTCCCGCGCCGCCGGGGGCGGCGGCGCAACATTTTCATGATTTACGGGCGAGCCAAGGGCTCATGAGCGACTGCCTTGAAAAGTTTTGAAGAATTGGTGGGAATAGGTGGGGCGGCCGTCCCTGGCCGCCCGGAATTAGGCGGGCACGGAGGCCCGCCCCACCGGCCCGCCCCACCAGTCTTCTCATAATTTGTGGGTGGGCCGAAGGTCCATGAATGACTGCTCCGAAAAGTTCCTCAGTATGTGGGATACCTACCCTTTGGCAGCCGGTTCCCGCGCCGCCGGGGGCGGCGGCGTGACATTTTCATGATTTACGGGCGAGCCAAGGGCTCATGGGCGACTGCTTCGAAAAGTTCCTCATGCGGCTTCCAGGGTTACTTGGTAGCCGAGGTCTGCTCCGAAAAGTTGTGAAGAATTTGGTGGCACAGGCGTCCCTCGAAACAAACCTGTGCGGACTGACTGGCGCGCGAGATGCCCGCCTCACCGCTCCTCTCATAATTTAGGGGTGGGCCAAAGGCCCATGAACGGCTGCTTTGAAAAATTGCAAATTTTTCATTGGTTCGGGTGAGCCAAAGGCTCATGAATTACTGCTTGGAACCACCTGCCTTGCCAAGCTCCTGCTTGGCAAAAGATATCACGCAGTACCAGTTGGTTGTGGGTGAGACAAAGATGTCCCCAAGCAGAGCTTGGGGTAAAATTTGCGTTCCCAAGCAGGAGCTTGGGAACGAGGAAAAAAATGCCAACCTCGGGGCGGTGCTCAACCAGCCCGCCAGCGCCAAGTTGGCCTGGACCTGCTCCTTTCACCTGAGGATTTGGACTGATGACCGTTTTCCTTGCTCTGCCCCTCGTTGACCGCCTCATCGACCTGGCCCTGGAAGAGGATCTGGGAGCGGGCGACGTCACCACCCAGGCCTTGATCCCCCCGGACCTTCAGGGTGAGGCCCACCTTCGGGCCCAGCAGGACCTGGTGGTGGCCGGCCTGCCGGTGGCCGACCGGGTTTTTCGCAAGCTGGATGCCAGTCTGATCTTTGAGCCGCAGGTGGAAGAAGGCCGGGAAATTGCTGCGGGCATGGTGCTGGCATACCTGAGTGGCCCGGTGGCCGGAATCCTTACGGGCGAGCGCACCGCCCTCAACTTCCTCCAGCGCCTCTCGGGCATCGCCACCTTCACCCGGCGAATGGCGAGCCTGATTGAAGGCTCCGCCGCCACCCTGGTGGACACCCGCAAGACTACCCCGGGCTGGCGCGCCCTGGAGAAATACGCGGTGCGCCTGGGCGGCGCCCGCAACCACCGGGCCGGGCTCTACGACGGCATCCTCATCAAGAACAACCACCTGGCCGCGGTAGCCTCCATCACCCAGGCGGTGCAACAGGCCCGCCAGCACTCCCACCACCTCCTGAAGATCGAAGTGGAAGTCACCGACCTGGCGGGCCTGGAAGAAGCCCTGGCCGCCGGCGCCGAGGTCATCATGCTGGATAACCTGGATGAGGCCGCCATGAAAAAAGCCGTGGCCATCGTTGCCGGCCGCGCCCTGTTAGAGGCCTCCGGCTCCATCAACGCCGAACGCCTGCCCCGGGTGGCCGCCACCGGAGTCAACCTCATCTCCATGGGCCAACTCACCCACAGCGCCCCCGCCGCGGATATCCATCTGCGCCTGGTAAGGACCTGGAGATAGATGTAG
>JBEKDQ010000209.1:0-4768 GCA_050014275.1 Desulfobaccales bacterium
CTTTTCTGCCTATGAATCTCCCTTACACCATGACGCCGGAGATGGTGGGGGATGCGGCTCGGGCCTTCAAGCCCAAAATTCTCTACCCGTACCACTACGGCAGCACGGATACCGGCAGGCTGGTGGACCTGTTGAAAGACAGCCCAGAGATCGAGGTGCGTATCCGCAAGCTGGAGTAAGCCAGCAGGTGTGGGCAGGAGTCCCAATCCCCGACATTGCCTCTCCGGGCCGACAATTCTCCAGGCGTGGGGCGGCGCCGTGGAGGGCCGCAGCCAGCGGTTGCTGCATGGTGGACACCGGGGGCTCGGGGCCGGTCATGGCCGTGTCTGGCCAAATGAGACGAACCTATCACGCAGGGCCGTTGACGCTGGGGGTAAGCCTGCGCCCTCGGCGCGATAACCGAGAAAACTTCATCCCGTGGGCGTGGGGACAAGAGCAAGCCAATAAAAGTCCGAGAAAGCAGCGGGGTGGGCTCCAAGATCTCATATATGCTGGATGAACTAAACGCATTTCGTGTGTTCGGCGAACAACGGAAGTGGCGGTAAACATAAGAGCAGCAACACCACCAAAGGCAGCAGGGCCGACTCCATAGAAAGAACTCCTATTAATCAGGGCAAAAAATTGATTAACTATGGAGGTTTCATTTAATTCCCTCTCCATTGAGGGAGAAGGTCAGGGTGAGGGGGAAGGTTAATCTATTTCCCGCTCCCAGTAATAATTCCAAGCCCATTTCCGCCGAATGACAAGAGGTCGAGGCAAGAAGCGTGCTTTAATCGCAGTGGTGCGCTTCTTATTGGTGATCATCTGTCATATCCTAAAGAAGCGAATTACCTGTAAAGACCTTGGTAGCGACTCAACTCTGGACGTCTAGTCCCTTATCTGGTCAGACGTATTGAAAATTTGGGATATGACGCGTTTCTGGTCCCTTGTTAGGCTGTTGCCTAAAAACTTTTCAGAGTAGTGATTTGTTAACTTTCGCAAATGGTAGCTCAACTCTCGGCATCGGTCTTTTGTGGCACCCGGCGTACCAGCAGGAACAGGAAAATTGCCAGGATTAATGGTTCCAACGGCCATCCCAAATCTTTTGTCAAAAAAGACGTAAGGAGAGGACTTAACCACACTACCGGCAACCAATACTTTTCCCACGACCTCCATCCTTTAAGATAACCTTCCCAGACCATCCAGGCCAAGGGTAAAGACAGGAGCGACAGATCGTACTCAAAGATGTAGGGAGAAGCCAGCAAAGCCCCCACGACCAGGGTCGAAGCCCGAATGGCTAGGGGCGCCCCTTGCCGCCAGACCCAGAAAGCTATCACCATTACCACACCGGATACCATCCCTTGGATGCTCCAGGCGGTCAGGAGGCTGCCCCCAACCAGGCGGACGCCAGCAAAAGGTGAGGACATCCTGGGCCAAACATCTGAAACCGTGGCCACGATCTCTTTTGCCAGGGGGATGGTCTTCCAAAAGAGCATCCAGATATGAAAGCCAAATAACGCGGCACTGAGCAAAGCCAGGCCGCCGACCGTGGCAAGCATCGCCCCTAGCGCCCGCCAGCGGCGACCCCCTAAAAAGGCTACGAGAACCAAGAATCCCAAGTGGGGCTTGTAACTGATACTGACCCCCAAGAGGAGACCTGCCAACAGCGGATAGCCATCCACCGCCAGCAACCCCCCACCCATGAGAAAAATGAGCAGAAATATCCCCTGACTGTAGAAGAAATTCAGGGCGATGCCCGGGAAGGCCAAGGCTAATTTTCGGGTTAGAGGGTCGGGGGCAATCCGGCGCAAGATCGATAAGGCGCCCCACAGAGTACCGCCAAGCCAACAAGCCAGGGAAACTGGGTAGGGCAGGAGGCCCAGTGGCAGGATGAGCATCAGAAATGACGGGAAATAGAGCCATGGCAGTAGATCGTGCTGATCTCCCCCGAGAAGGGTCAGGGTCTGTACCTGCTGCAGCTTGCGGATACTATACACGCCCCCGGGGTCTTTCCCCAAAGCCAGATGTGAGGCCGACCAGAGCAAAACAAAGTCGGAATTTTTGATGCCGCCAGTGCGGGGGCCAAGGTCACCCAGTTGATAGACGGCAAAGATGACGTAAGTGATGATCAGACACCAGCATACTAGCCTCAGACGCTCCCGGGTCAGCAGATAAACCTTCATCGCGGCGATTCCATGGGTTCAAATACCGTGTCCTCCAACCGGAATCAAGGGACCCGGATATTTTTGCCGGAGCTTTTTAACCGAGATTATGAGGCAATCCTGCCCATTGCAGTCTAAAATAGTTTTAGAAACCTCTTCGGTTGGCGAAAATCCTCTAAAATTACTGTTCTTGAAGGGGCATTTTCTCGTCGACTTGCATGATAGCATAAATTTGGGTAAGTCAACAATTTTTCAAATAGTTTGGCATACTCAGCTATTGATGACCTGATATATTATTAGTTCCTGCTCTTAAAAACATAGACCATTACGCTCGGGTAATGGTCAATAGGGGGCAAAGCGGGTCCATATGGACAGCCCTTGGGTCTTTCGGTTTAGCAACTGGTTCCTGCAGCAAAAAAAATTATGAAAGAATAGCGGATCACTCCTATTTGCAAAGTCAAGCAGGCAAGGTACCCCGGTGTTCTTGTAGAATCCAAGCCAGTCTCCTATCCGTGGTTCCCCGCTAATGTGGGACCGCTCCATCCTGGGCCTGGCGGAGCTGGCGCCGGACAAGCGTCCGGGGCGGCTCATCACGACCGGAGTCTATGCCATTATCCGCCATCCCCGCTACCTCCATCTCTACCTGGGCTTCTTGGGCAGCGCTCTCATTGCCAACTACCTGGCCCTTTACCTGGTAGTGGCCCTCTGGTTGCCCGGCATCTATGTCATCGTGCTGCTGGAAGAAAAAGAACTGCGGGACCGCTTCGGCCCGGCTTATGATGAATACTGCCGAAGGGTTCCCAGGTTTATCCCCGGATTTACCCGCATTTGAAGAGGTTGGGATGGGCGGCCCGGACCTCTTCCCACCCCTTGCCCTTACCCTTCATCTCGTCTCAGACCCCTCTCAGAAAATGCGTGACGCATTTGCAGAGGTGTTCCTACGGGCATAGGTGCCCAGCCGACCGGCGAGAATTTGTAATCTTAAAATTTGGGGGCGGCCCTATACCGGGGGGGGCTGCTGCCACTTTCCCTTGATTAAAGTCGGAAAAAGTATTTTGGAAAAAATTTCCGTGCCGGACATATTGACCAAGGGGGGTCATGGGACCCGTCCCGGGGATTGCCTTCCAGGGCCGAAAACCCTGCAGGCTGCCGGTGGCGGCGCCGGGGAGGCCGGTGGCAGGACCGCGGCGAGCGGTTGACCATCGGTGGATGCCAGGGGCCCAGAGCCGAGGCCGTCAGGCAAGGAGCGGTCCCGGATGTCCCCCCTCTGGGGCCGAGAAACCCAGGCGGGGGCGCCTTTACCTTTTTGCGAAAGTTGTGCTATGATGCCCCTCCGAGAGGGTTCGGCTTCAAGAACAGAAACTTTGGAGGATTTTCCTCGGGCCAAGAGGCCCCCAAAACCATTTTTGGACTTCGCTGGTCAAGGCAGCGGAATAACCTCGGTTAACCGGGCAGAAAAGAACGGACATGGGCATTCAGATGGAACCAGGTATCTCCGTAGTCATTCCCGCGTTTAATGAAGCGGGCCGCATCGCCCAGGTGATCAAGGAGACCTTGCCTTTTGCCAGCGAGGTCATCGTTATCGATGACGGTAGCACCGACAACACGGCCGAGGTTGCCATCAAGAGCGGCGCTCGAGTGTTCCGGCAACGGCGCGGCGGCTACATTGCCGCCATCAAGCATGGTTTCACCCGGACCCGCCAGAAGATCATCGTCACCCTGGATGCGGACGGCGAAGGCGATCCCGCCGACATTCCCAGGTTAGTGGCGCCCATCAGGAACAATGCGGCCGATGTGGTGCTGGGCCGCAGGGACTTCATCCCCCGGCCCTCGGAGCGGGTGATTAGCTGGCTCACCGGGTTTGTCGCCCTGGTCCGAGACACCGGCACCGGCTTTAGGGCCCTGAGACGGGAAATTGCCCTGGTCCTGGAAATTCCCGGCCGGTGTATCTGCGGCACCTCCGTCCTGGAGTACCGAAAGCTGGGGGCCCGGGTGGCCGAGATGCCAGTTACCCTGAGGACCGTGGCCAAACCCCGGAGGATCGCCTGGCAGCATGGCCTACAGTGTATCTATGTACTAAAAATGCTTGTTAGTTGCCGTCGGCAGAGTTCCTCGAAAACCTGAGGCTTTTCTAATATACCCATAAACCGGGCAATCCTGCGCCATTGGGGTCATGCTCCCCGACCCTAGAGAGCCAAGATAAGCTGGTGGCGCCACACATCAGTCGCCCGGTGGGCTGACTGACCTCCCGGGCCGCAAGAAGGCATGATCAGTGGTAAGGATAGGGTTAACCCGTAAGGTGCTCCAGACAAGCCCCGGAATCGCCCATGAAGGCCCTGTCACCCAGCCAGATTTTGCTTTGAAAATTTTTGGGCCGGCCCCATACCCGGGGGCTGCTGCCACTTTCCCTTGATTAAAGTCCGGAAAAAGTATTTTGGAAAAAATTTACAGGCGGATGTGTGTCCAGCTAAGGCTGGCATGTTCAGCAAGAGTTAGTCTTGTCAGGATAAGAGCCAGAGACCCTGTAGCTTGGATGGCAGGTAGGAGGGAAACCGAGTACCTGAAGCCCATCGACAAAGCCATCCATGGGATGGTGAGCGAGTCACCGGGCCGTAACGAGAGTTAAC
>JBEKDQ010000210.1:0-4761 GCA_050014275.1 Desulfobaccales bacterium
CGTGGGGGTCAGCCTCCCACCCCCGGTCAGACACCTGGAAAATGTGGTGCCGAAAGACAATCGCGTCCATACAACTATTTGATATCACTATATTTTAAAAAACTGACTGTAGAACTTGGGTAATAGCAAAAACCCTGCCGGATATTACTGCCCCTGCCCCCCTTTTTCAAAGGGGTGGTTAAAAAACCATAGTTTGAGATGTCATAGCAATTATGAAGGATCACAATAGTGTCATGTCTCAGATTTTCCTTTAATAAAAAATGTTCTTCATCTTTTGCCCTGTAAAATGTAGCCGCAAGCTTAAGCTTGTGAAAATCCTTAATAAAATGAGCGCAGACTATAGCCTGCGGCTACCAGAACATGTCGATATTTTTAAGGGTATTTCTGAAACATGACACCATCAAGCCTCTCTTTTCTGGCCGCTTTCCGCCTCCCACCAGAGGTAAAGTCGAGGGCCGATGATGCTGCACCCTGCTGCCAACGCCGCTCCGGCGAAGAGATCGATGACATAATGATACCTTAGGTAGACCAAGGAGAGGAGGAGGGCGCCGACGATCGGGCAAAAGAGATAAAAGAGCACCCTGGCGTAACGATAGGATAGAGATAAAACGATGAGAGTAATCACGGTATGACCGCTGGGCATGCAATCCCGTTTGTTATTCTCCACCAAATTTATGGAATGCCTCACGAAATCCGTAATAAAACTGCCGTTTAGGGGAACCGACTGGAGGTGGGCCAGGGTGTACCGCGGGCCAATCGCCGGAAAGAGAATGTAGCCGACGAAAGACAGATACCAACCCAAGAGCAAGACAAAGACCGCCAGATCGAAATCCCGCCTCGGATTCTTTAGATAGAGGGTATGAACGAGTCTGGCGGGAAGGTAAAAATAACTTAAATAAGCTATGGACAGGACGTCAGTGAACCAGGGAACGATCCAGCGCTCCAGCCAAACCGTTGGATTGACGCCAAAGAGGAGGAAATCGATTCGGATCAACTGGGGATCGACGTCGGGATGGAGATACTGGATCAGATCACCGAGGGATTGGTAGATGAGGATAATGTAAAGGGCGGGGGAAAAATCATTAATAAACTTACCAACCCGGCCCCCCACCTCTCGGTCGGAGCACCATTTCAAGACCAGGAGGACGCCTGGACCCAGGGTATAACACCAGAGCAGAGACCGCCAGAGTGGAATTTGGTCCCGAAAGAAGAGAACTAGCAAGATCAGCCCGATGAGAAAGAGAAGGGTCAGCCCGTGAATAGGATTGATGCGTCTCATCGGGGGAAAATATATCCTAAACCGGAGGCGAAATCAAAAATCCCTGATCAACGCCAATTATTTTACTCCCTCTTATTGCCTCATGGAAGAAGATTAGCTACTGACACCGGAAGCAATGCGCCTTAAGAAATAGACACGGGGCGCCTGGCTCTGCGGAAAGGCTCTGGGTCAGCCGGGTTTCATTTCAGTTAAGGGACCGATCTTGTGGTCCCTTTTCTATTTAGCTACTGCCGACAATGAGTGTTGATATGGTGCAGATAGGTTCAAATTTCGTAGAATTGATAAGTTTCGAGTCATAGTAGTTATCACGAGAGATTATACGATTTAACTCCAAATTTCCCGCAATAAATATTGGTCTGGCTGGCTTTATGGTTTGAACCGCTTAGTCCGGTTTGAATGAGGGCGGGGAGAGAAGGGAATATTGGGGGGGGGAATTTAAGGCCGATGGGAGAAAATGATATTATAGAGGAAGAAGGTGGTGTGAGGAGGCTGGGTTTTTTGCGGGAGAGAGTGAATGGAGGATAGGCGTCACAATCATTTACCAGCCAAAAAAATTTGCCCTGAAACATGTGTGCAATAGTCAGAATGGTAGCCAAGAGTCCTAAGTTTAGCATACGAACAGACTTTCCTGGGGACAGTTTTTATGAGGGTTATAAACAAGCAATCTGTTGGAAATACCTATATATTAATGGCTGGGGGAGGAGGATTCGAACCTCCATCGGCGACTCCAAAGGCCGCTGTCCTGCCATTGGACGATCCCCCAGGATGGCTGAGGTGGTACTAGAAATTATAATTTTAATTTTTAAAGCCGTGCAAGTCTTTTGTCCGGTTTGCTCCCGGGAATGGTATTCCGCCCCAGTAGTGTCCGGCAAGGTTTTTGCTCTGAGGCAGGCAGTAGGGATTTGTTTAAACGTAAGTATGCCCCCCTATCTGAGCAATTCATGGAATTTACAAGCTATTTCCCTCTCCACCCTTGGGGGGGGAGAGGGCAGGGTGAGGGGGGTTATGTAACGGCCAATGAAGCCACCCCTCCCCCGGTGTCGTCCCCTCGCAGGGGAGAGGGGATTTATTTGCATCGATATATTATGTTGATATCGCTGAAATTACAATGGCCTAGAGTTTAACTGCGAGATAGTGTAATCTTCCCCTTGCAATTTTGTTGCCGGACACTACTGATTCCGCCCCTGGTCCGTCAGGCCGATCCTGACCAAGGGTACTACATAATCCGCCACCTTGGGGGGAGAGATTATCCTTTCCCAACAAATTATCGGCGCCTCCGCCGCTGTTGCGTTTAATCGCGTATAGCAATATAATTGTGAATAATTTCACGCGAGCCGAGGAGGCAACCCGTGAGTTTCCTGATCGCCATGGCCGGAAAGGGCGGCACCGGCAAGACCACCACCGCCGGCATGTTGCTGCGTTACTTGGTGGAACAGGGCAAAACCCCGGTGTTGGCGGTGGACGCTGACGCCAACAGCAATTTCAACGAGGTCCTGGGCCTCAGCGTGGACCTGACGGTGGGCCAGGCCCGGGAAGAGATGAAAAAGGGCGGCGGCCTGGTGGACCTCACCAAGGACCAGCTCATAGAGATGCGCATCAACCAGGCCCTGGTGGAGGCCGACGGCTTCGATCTCCTCAGCATGGGCCAGCCGGAGGGGCCGGGCTGTTACTGCGCCGCCAACCACCTGGTAGCCCGCTTCATGGACATCCTGGCCAAGAATTACCCATACATCCTCATGGACAATGAGGCCGGCATGGAGCATCTGAGCCGGCTGACCACCCATGAGGTGGATCTGCTGCTGCTGGTTTCGGACCCCTCCTGGCGGGGCATCCAGGCGGCCAGCCGCCTCAAGAGCCTGGCCCTGGCCTTGAAAGTCGTGGTGGGCCGGGCGGTGCTCATCGTCAATCGGGCCGCCAACGGCCTGAGCGGGAAGGCTGAGGCGGAGATTGCCACCCAAGGCCTGGAACTGGCCGGCCTCATCCCCGAGGATCCTCTCATCGCGGCCTTCGACAGCCAGGGACGGCCCACCTACCAGCTCCCCGCCGATTCCCCAGCTTTAAGAGCAGCTTATGAAATCTTTGCCAGATTAATGGCTTGAAAGCGAGGCGCCACGGCTGGTAACGCGATTTTTTACTTGACAGGCAGGCTAGTTAATTATTATTTTCACAATGTCTACACCTCCCTTGTTTAAATAAAGTAACCTGCCGGCAACTCCGGAAAAATTAAGGAGGGAACTATCTTGGCCTTTGAGATTCCCAAGCAGATTTACTCGGGCGCGATCAAAACCATAACCATTGGCAAAGGCGAAAAAACCCTGACCCTGGGAGGCGAAACCTCCTACCCCTTTTATATCTTTGAAGGGCTAATGCCCCACAAGCCCCGGGTTGCCATGGAGGTGTGGGATAAAGACCCGGGGGAAGAATGGGCCGCTCCCGCCTATGCCGCCATCAAGGACGTGGCCCCAGACCCGGTGGCCTGGGCCCAAAAATGCATCAAGGATTTTGGGGCCGAAGCCATCGCCTTGATCCTGGTGAGCACCGACCCCAACGGGGACAACGCCAGCGCGGAGTCGGCGGCAGCCACCGCTAAGAAGCTGGCGGCGGCCATCGATGTGCCCCTCATCGTCTACGGCACCAGCAGCGTCGAAAAGGATGCCGAGGTGCTGCCGGCGGTGGCGGAAGCCTGCGCCGGCAAAAACATCGTCATCGGCCCGGTGCAGGACAAGAACTACAAGAAGATCGGCGCCGCGGCCCTGGCTTATAACCATACGATCAGCGCCAACTCTCCCATCGACATTAATCTGGCCAAGCAGTTGAACATCCTCCTGGGCCAGCTCGGGGTTCCGGACAGCCGTATCCTGGTGGATCCCACCACCGGAGGTCTGGGCTACGGCATGGAGTATTGCTATTCCGTCATGGAGCGGGACCGCATGGCGGCCCTGACCCAGGAAGACGACAAATTGCAGCTCCCCATCGTCAATTATGTCGGTCAGGAAGTGTGGAAGGTGAAGGAGTGCAAGCAGACCAATGAGGAAGCGCCGCAACTGGGCGACCAGACTAAGCGGGGCATTCTTATGGAAGCCGTGACCGCCGTGAGCCTGCTGCTGGCCGGAAGCGACCTCCTCATCCTGCGCCATCCGGAAGCGGTAAAACTGGTCAAATCCATGATCCAGGAACTGGCCGCCTAAGACGCCGGCGGCCGTTCCGGAAAACCATTCCCTGTCCCGGAGCCCGGCCTTTTTCACCCCGCTGGATATGGACTCACCATGAAGGGCGGGCTCTTTTTCCAAGAGGGACCATGAAGGTCACTCTGAAAGTAAGAAACTGGAGGATTATTTAATGGCTGAGTTAGATCTGGAAAAACTATCCGTGGACGTGGCGGCTCAGGAGATGCTGAAGAAGGCCCAGGCGGAGGGGGTAGAGACGATCTTTGACCGGGCCAAGAGCATGAAACCCTGTCCCATCGGGGTTGAAGGGGCCTG
>JBEKDQ010000211.1:0-4741 GCA_050014275.1 Desulfobaccales bacterium
TGGAACTGGAATCGCGTGGGGGCCATAAGGCGCCCTTCTTCGACCTGGCCATGCCGGTATATGAGCAGAGCGTGGATGAATCGCACCCCAAGGCGACCGGCATTTGGGGTGGAGTGCTGTTGTTCAAAATAGATGCCAGCCAGTTTATCGGCCATTACTGCGCCGGGATTCGCTCCGGGCGCACCGGCTACTGCTGGGTGCTCAATAGCGATGGGGTATTTCTCTATCATCCCGATCGGGAGTTTATCGGGGAAGACGCCTTTACCGCCCGCGGCCGGCGCAATCCGCTGATCAGCTTCACCAAGATCAACGAAATTCAGAAATCGAAAATGTTGGCCGGAGAGGAAGGGACTTCCCAATACACTTCAGGCTGGAACCGGGGTGTCATTGGTCAAATGGAAAAATTCGTGGCTTACAGCCATGTCATGGTGAACCCGGATGGTTCCAGAATCTGGCCGGTGGCGGTGGTGGCGCCCACCGCTGAAGTCTATGGCACCATCCATTCCCTCTACATCCGGCAATTCCTGATCCAGGGGATTCTAATTTTCGCCCTGATTCTGGCGGCCTGTGCGGTAATCTACTATGAACTGCGCTGGTCGGTGGAACTGCAGCGGGAGGCGGACCGTACCACCGCGGATTTGCGCCGCAGCCGGGAGCAATACCAGTTGGTGGTGGAAAACGCCCGGGACTTCATTTTTTTGCTTGATGAAAACGGGAACTTTGTCAGCGCCAATACCGCGACGGCTAGGGCTTTTGGAATTCCCGCGGTGGGGATTTCCGGCAAAAACCTGGAGAGGTTTTTTGCCCCGGAAGATGCTAAGGCCATGCTGATGCGGGTGCGGGACGTGGTGGACAGCCGAAAAAGCCTTGAAGTCAAATTCCAGGCGCATATTGGCGATCGAGTTTACTCGCTTTCCACCCACTTTGTGCCCGTTTTCGGAGAGGATGGCGGGACGGTGGAATGGATCTTGGTGATGTCCCGGGATATCACCGAGAGCCAAAAGATGGAGGAACAACTGTTCCAGACCGAAAAGCTTGCTTCCCTGGGCACTCTTTCCACGGGAGTGGCCCATGAGATTAATAATCCTTTGGCCGTCATCCTGGGGTTTACCGAAATTTTACTGGACCGCGTCCCTGAGGGCACCCAGGAATATGAGATTCTCAAGACGGTGGAACGCCAGGGCCTCAATTGCAAACGCATCGTGGAGAACCTGATGGGGTTCGCCCGACAACCGAGCCAGCCGGAAGCCTTTAGCGACCTCAATCATGACCTGCAAACCGTACTTCTCCTGGTGCAGAATACGCTCTTGACCAAAAAGATCGACTTGGAACTTAATCTGGCTTCCGATCTGCCCCAGGTGAAGGGAGGCGCGGGCGAACTACAGCAGGTCTTTCTCAATCTCATCACCAATGCCGTGGCGGCCATGCCGGAGGGCGGCACGCTTACGGTAGCCAGCCGTCGAAATTCCAGCGAAAATTTGGTGGAAGCCATCATTGCCGATACCGGCATGGGCATTCCCAAGGAGAACGCGGACCGTATCTTCGACCCCTTCTTCACTACTAAAAAAGTGGGGGAGGGCACAGGACTCGGACTCTTTGTCAGCTATGCCATTGTGGATAAGTTAGGCGGCCATATCAGGTTCGAAACCAAGACCGCCGAGGTAGATTCCACCGCCAGCGGCACCACTTTCTTTGTCACCTTGCAACCTGAATTCCCGGAGACTACTTAGACAAGACCCTTAAGTCTTCCTCGAATCATGATCAGTTTGCCAAGGTCCGCCACCGAGATCATGCGGCAGCCCATAACCGCCGCAGCCAATAAATGGTTTTGGGAACTTTTCTTCCCTGGTCTAAGTCTGGTCAGGCCCATTTACAAAAAAGCCCCTGGCCCCCTCCCTAAAAATATTGCCTTTATCTCACTTCGGTAGCAGCACCAAATCCACCAGGGTTTCCAGGTTATCAGCCAGGACAATCTCTAACCCTTCCTTCACCTCAGCTTCCAGATCGGCAATATCCGCGTCATTCTGCCTGGGGAAGACCACCACCCGCACCCCGCCCTGCTGGGCCGCCAGGATCTTTTCCCGGATGCCGCTCACCGGCAGGATACGTCCGGAGAGGGTCAATTCGCCGCAGAGGGCCACGTCGCGGCGGGCCGCCCGGCCGCTGAGGAGCGACAGGAGGGCGAAGGCGATGGTAAGCCCGGCTGAGGGGCCTTCCTTGGGGATGGCGCCGGAGGCCAGGTGGATATGGATATCACTGTCGCTGAAAAAATCGGGGTTCAGGCCGAGCTGCCCGGCGTGGCTGCGGAGGTAGCTCAGGGCGGTTTGGGCCGATTCCTTCAGGACGCTCCCCAATGAGCCGGTCAAAATCAGGTGCTTATGTCCTCTCATACGAGAGGCTTCCACGAAGATGAGCTCCCCGCCGAATTCGGTCCATACCAGCCCGGTGGCCACCCCGACCTGGTTGCCCGCCTCGGCCACTTCAGGGACGAATTTCCGGGGCCCCAGCAAGTCTTCCACCATGGTCTGGTCCACCGTGAGGGCGCAGGATTTCCCCTTGTCCTTCAGGCAGATGCGGGCCAGCTTGCGGCAGATCGCAGCGATCTCCCGCTCCAGATTCCGCAGGCCCGCCTCTCTGGTATAATCCCGGATGATCTTGGTGATGCCGTCGTCGCTGAACCCCAGGCCCAGTTGGTGCAGGCCATGTTCCCGCAACTGCCGGGGGATCAGGTAATGCCGGGCGATGTTGAGCTTTTCGTTCTCGGTGTAGCCGGGGAAATAGATGACTTCCAGGCAGTCCAGCAGGGGCGCCGGCAGCTTGTCCACCACGTTGGCGGTGGTGATGAACATGGCCCCGGAGAGGTCGAAGGGCACATCCAGGTAATGGTCCACGAAGTGGCCGTTTTGCTCCGGGTCCAGGATTTCCAGGAGGACAGAGGCCGGGTCGCCTCGGAAATCCTGGCCGATCTTGTCGATGTCATCCAGCATGAAGATGGGGTTGCGGACCTCCAGGCGCTTCAATTCATTGAGGATGCGCCCGGGGCTGGCCCCGGCGTAGGTGCGCCGCTGGCCCCGGAGCTCCGCTTCGTCCCGCAGCCCCGCCAGGGACAGGCGCACGGACTGGCGTTCCAGGGCCTCGGCGATGGTGCGGCCCATGGAGGTCCTGCCGGTGCCCGGGGGGCCGGCGAAGCAGAGGGTGGGCCCCCGGCTCATCTGCAGATGCCTTTTTTTTTCGACGATTTCCCGTACCGTGGCGCGCAGCTCTTCCAACTTGATGGGCTTGGAGAGATAATGGGCCGCCCCCTTCTTCAGGGCGTCCACCGCGGTGCTCACCGTGGGGTAGCCGGTGACCATGATGATCTCGGTGCGCGGCGACACCTGCTTCACCGATTCCAGGAGCTGGATGCCGTCCATCTTCTCCATCTTCAAGTCGGTGAGGATGACGTCGAACTCCTGGGCCTTCACCTTTTCCAGGGCCTCCAGGCCGTTGGCCGCGGTGGCCACCTGGTGCCCTTCCTTCCGCAGGATGTACCCCAGATTGGTGCGGGCGATCTCCTCGTCGTCCACCACCAGCACCTGGGAGGCCTGGATGCTGCAGAGGGTGCGCATCGCCAGGTATTCCAGGATGCGCTCCTTGACCTGCTTCAGACCATAGAGTTGGGACTCCAGGATGCGTTCGGCTCGTTTCAGGTCCAGATTGTCTTCGGTGACCCGGTTCCAGGGCAGGGAGATCAGGAAGTCCAGGTAATTGAGGCCGATGTTATATTCCGCCACCGCCGGGTCGCTCTTCTCCAGCCGTTCCAGCTCCTTCAGCGCCACGGCGGCTACCGCCTCGGGCAACCGGGCCTTCTCCACCGCGGCCCTCAGCTCCAGCAGCTCCTGGGCTACCTTGGGGGGGCGCTCCTCTTCACTCTTGCGAAAAAAGGGCATGTCTGAGAGCCTTCCCGAGAGTGATGATCTCCAGGGATCAGTATAAAGGAAAACCGAGCCTGGGGCAATCTTAGCCTGGCGGCATCATAATTTCAATTTAATGATTTTCTTAAGAAAAATTGGTGGCCGGCGCTCACCCTGGTGGGTTGTTGGGTCTTGCAATCTTCGCCAGGGGCTCGTTACCTTGTGTGCTATATTGGCTAACATACCGATATTTTTATTAAATTAAATTAAGAGAAATTCCCCATTGCATCGCATTGTGCAACTGGCATACGGAGAACTGCAGGGGCGACCGGCCGGGTTGCCCTTTAATTTTGGGGTGCCGGCGTCCGGCCGTTTTTTAGCAAAAATCCATTTAGGTTCTGGGGTTGGATAAATGGGAGCCGCAGGCATATAGGTGACCAGTCGGGTCGCCCGCTGGGGCTGCATTAGGGGTGTAGGGGCAGTAGTGTCCGGCAAGGTTTTTGCTATCAGGCAGGCAGTAGAGAATTGTTTGAACTTAGGCATGCCCACTATCTGATCAATTCATGGAATTTACAAGCTATTTCCCTCTCCCCCCTTGGGTGGAGAGGGCAGGGTGAGGGGGGGTATGGAACGGGCGATGAAGCCACCCCTCACCCGGTGTCGTCCCCTCGCAGGGGAGAGGGGTTTTAGTGAGCATCGGCATAATATGTTGATATCAATTTTATGACCCAAGTTCTACAGTAAAAGCCGATTTTTGCAGGTAATGTGTTGAAATTATTAGGGGCACTTTGGGTTTTGGGAAAAATGCGGTGCCGACAAAATAGCGGTATTGTGATTTTAACTCTTGA
>JBEKDQ010000212.1:0-4735 GCA_050014275.1 Desulfobaccales bacterium
CCATCGACCTGGAGTTGAAAAAGAGCGGCGCCGATTGCGTTTTTCTGGATATCAGCCACAAACCGGCGGATTTTGTCCAGGGTCGATTCCCCAATATCTACCAGAGATGCCTGGAATTGAGCATCGATATCACCAGGGAGCCCATCCCGGTGGTGCCCGCGGCCCACTATCTGTGCGGCGGGGTGGTGACCGACGCCTGGGGCCGGACCACCATCACCAATCTCTATGGCGTGGGTGAGGTTTCCATGACCGGGCTGCACGGGGCCAACCGCCTGGCCAGCAACTCCCTCCTGGAGGCATTGGTCTTTTCTCACCAGGCCGCCCAGGCTGCCCGGGAAACCCTGCCCGAATTGCTTGCCAAACCGGCGACCCAGGTGTCCGCCTGGAATACTTACGGGGCCAAGGATAGTGAGGAAGGGGTTGTGGTTTCCCACAGTTGGGATGAGATCCGGCGCTTCATGTGGAACTACGTGGGCATCGTCCGCAGCGACAGCCGCCTGCTCCGGGCCCAGGCCCGCATCGATCTGGTACTGAAAGAGATTAACGACTATTACTGGAAATTTCTCCTCACCAGCGATCTCCTGGAATTGCGCAATATCGCCCACGTGGCCGACCTGATCATCCGCATGGCCCTGCGGCGCAAGGAGAGCCGGGGCTTGCACTATACCCTGGATTACCCCCAGGCGGATGAGCCCCGCTTCCGCCAGGATACCCTGGTTTCCTCCGATGGCTGGCACGAGGTGGAACATTGATTAATGGCCGGGAACAGAGTGCCGGGAGAAGATCCTTTTAGTCGAGGATGAGCCCCAACTCTTCACGGCGCTCGCCGAGTTTCTGTTAGGCCAGGGATTCGCAGTGCGCCGGATGACCGATGGGCGGAAGGCCTTTGAAGCCCTCCAGGAAGAAGAATTTTACCTGGCTCTGTTGGATCTGGCTCTGCCCGGTCTTTCCGGACTGGAGCTACTACTACCGGCGCCTTCTGGGAACTGCTGGTGCACGAGATCATGAAGAGCTGGCGTTACCAGGTTCCCCTATCCATGCTTTTTCTGGACCTGGACAATCTTAAGATTATCAACGATACCCTGGGGCACCCCCAGGGAGACCTGGTGTTGAAGACCCTGGCCGCCTATTTGCAAAGGGGGGTGCGTCAGGCTGACGTGGCCTGCCGGTATGGCGGCGAAGAGTTCGTGGTGCTCCTGCCCGAGACCGGGCTGGAGCAGGCCATACGGTTGCGGAGCGGCTGCGGCACCATATCTCCCGAAGGGCCATTCCCTTGCCGGCCGGGACTTACACCTTACCGTGAGTATCGGGGCGGTTCTTACGCCGCACATGGACGGCGAGGCCCTGGTGGCAGCGGCCGACGCCGCCAGCTACCGGGCCAAACAGGCTGGGAGGAACCAGGTGTGCGGCCCGGAGCCCGGTCCTGCCCAGGAAGAACCCGGCGGCGCCGCCGGAGACGGCGCACCTTAGGGAATGACGTCCTGCACCTTGATGCCTTGCTGCTCCAGGGCATCCACGATGGGGCCCAGGTCGGCCTTCTGCAGACGCACGGAGTAGGACCGCTGGTGGCCCCGGACCGGTCCCAGGGCCAGGTTGAGGATTTTGCCGCCGGCTTTTTTGATAATCTTGGCAGCCGCCTCCATAGCCTCGGGTTTGTCCTCCAAAAGCAGGTCCAGGCGGGAACTGGTCTTGAGCAGGCTCAACAGGATGAGAAAGGCGCCGATCAGGTCCATCATGGTGATCACCCCTACCAGGCGGTCACCTTCCAGGACCGGCATGCCGCCAATCTTGTGCTCCTGGACCAGGCGGGCCGCCTCCTCCACCACGGTGTCGGCGGTGACGCTGATGGGGGCTTTGATCATGACCTCCGCCACGGTGATCTTTTCCAACATGGAGGCCAGGAGCACCTCCCGCAGGTCCCGGGAGGTGATCCAGCCCACCATGCGGCCCCCCTCCATGACCGGGAGGTGGCGGACCTGGCGCTGCTGCATCAGTTGCAAGGCCTGGCTAACCCGCTTGTCGGAAGAGATGGTGACCAGCTCCCGGCTCATAATCTCGCTGACCAGCATTGGTTGCTCCTCCTGACTCCGTTGTTAGCCCCACCTTAAACCAAGCGGGAAAATTTTCAAATGAAATTGCCGCGTTTGCTGCCGACGGATAAGGCCTGCTCATCGCCTCAGGTGGGTCGAGGCGCGCCCGCCTGGGGAGCGTCTTACCCGCCTTTTGGGGCGCGTGAGATGCGGGTGCCAGTCTGAAAAGGACTTAATTGGAGGCCAGCGCCGACTGCAGGGTGGAAATGAGGTGCTCGGCCTCGCCGATATAGCTACCCATGTTGGCCCGGTGATTGGCGATGAAGCCATCTTTGGAGCCGTTGGTCAGCACCCAAGGAGAAAGGTGGGATGCCGCGTGCAGAGCGTGGATGGCTTTTTCCAGCAAATTGTGGGAGTTCTTTTTCTGGAGTTCTTGCTGAAATTCCCGATCCACCGCCTCCAACATCTCCGCCATCCCCAAGGCGATGCCCCGGGCGTGGTAAAAGTACTCGCCCGAGACCCACCAGCCCACCGGCCTGCCGTCGTCCTCGGTGTCTTTGATGAGATTGTTGAAGCTGCTCCCCAGGACATCTTTATAGTTGCCGAGCAGGATGATGAGGTAATCTACCCGGGTGTAAAAGCGGCTGCGGTCCCGGTGCAGGTCGTCGATGTAGAGCTGAAGGTCGTGCAAGGCCTCCCGGTACTTGCCCGACGCCGATGGGAACCAATACTTGTCCGAGCTCACCATGAAGTAGTTCATAGCCTCGTTGACCTGGGGATTGTAGGCATCGGTGGTGGCAAAACGGGTCATGTTTAAGTTCAACACCTCAACGGTGCGCCGGGCCACTTCCAGCACCCCCTCCTGGATGTTGTTGACGTTGTGGGTGAGGTGCAGTTTGCCAAACAGCAATTTGTTGGGGCGCCAACCGAACCAGGTGCCGTTGATCTGATCGTCCATGATTTTGATGAGGGCCCGGGTGAAGATCTCACCCTTGGCGGGCTCACGGGACGGCATCACCAGAGGTGCAGGGGGCTCCACGGCCGGGGGCCTGGTCTCGGGGGCCGGTTGTTCCGCCTCCGGCGCTTTGCCCTCGGGGGCCGGGACCGGAGGGAGCGGCTCTTTGCCCTGCTCCAAGCGCCCGGCATAGCCTTGGGCCGCCGGCGGCTGGGCTTCCGCGCCCGGGTGGCCTGGCCTCTGGGGCTTCCAGGCGAACAACCCCGCAAAAAAGAGGATGACCAGCAGGGCCACCAGGAAGAAGCGGTAGCGCAACAAACGCGCCAACAGGGATAGGGGAGCCGGGGAGGTGCCTCCCTGCGGCAGGGGCATTGGCAAGTGCTCCGGTTTTTCAGATCTGGGGGTCATGGATTGACACATCCGGCTTTCTGCGGTTGATCGGCAATGATCTCCGCAGTGAAGAGGTAGATTTTGGTGGCCGGGTCTTTCCAGGCGTCCGCCGGCAATCCGGCCTTGCAGCAGGTCTGCCCCAGGAAGGTGAGCCGGTCCCAGTGATATTGCGTGGCCACCTGGGGCAATAGCAGGCCCCGGCACCGACCCTGGATAATGTACAGGCCGTGGGTGCCCACCTGGATTTGGTCAATGTCGTTGATCAGCTGCATAGGGCTCAAGACGGAGATCTCCACCTCCAGGTCGGCCAGTTCCTCCCGGCCCAGGGGTCGGAAGCGGGGGTCATGAAAGGCCGCGGCCGCAGCCATCTCCCGCACCGTCTCCCCCAGGGGTTTCACCGCCTCCAGATAGCCGATGCAGCCCCGGAGTTGCCCCCGGCGGTGCAGCGACACGAAGGCCCCCCGGGGCTGGCACAAGGAGGGCGGGGCGACTTCCAGGGCCGGCGCCGGCTTATCCAGGAGGTGCGCCTCGATGCTGTCCCGGGCCATCTGCAACAATAACTTCTTATCCGCATCGCTGAGATCCATCTTGACCAAGTCCTCCCGGGCTTGAAGGGCCGTCGGGCCCCACGGGCCGCCGTTTAGCAGAATCAGCATTAAGGCGATAAATATCCGCAGCTCCATGGTTATGACTGGACCGGAACAACGTTCCTTTCCTCAGTTTATCTAACCAAGATTTGTCCCGCATGTCAATGGCCCAGGGGCGAAGGCGTCGGAATGGCTGGCATCTTCCTTGCTTGGCGGCCATAGGCCTGATAGAATTAAATATCGGCCGAGCTGTTTCGCAGGGTTTAAAAGACTCCGTCCCCGTGGCCTTCGAGCCCGGCGCCTCTCGATACGACTGATGAAAACCTATCCCATCTTTGCCGTCATTGAAGACCGACCCTGCCTGGTGGTGGGCGGTGGCAGGGTGGGAGAGCGCAAGGTCCAGGACCTGCGGGAGG
Organism: Desulfobaccales bacterium; assembly: GCA_050014275.1. Lineage (GTDB taxonomy): Bacteria > Desulfobacterota > Desulfobaccia > Desulfobaccales > 0-14-0-80-60-11 > JAPLJC01. The sequence continues at coordinate 4,379 of JBEKDQ010000212.1, forward strand.
CCGGGGGCCAGGTGACCGTGGTGAGCCAGGGGCTCAGTGCCGTCTTGGAAGAGCTGGCCCAGGCGGGGCAAATCCGCTATCTGAACGAAGAGTTCACCCCGGAGCATTTGCAAGGCATGGTCCTGGTGATGGCCGCCACCGACGACCCCCGGGTGAATGCCCGAGTCAGCGCCGCCGCCCGGGAGCAGGGGATCTGGGTCAACGTGGCGGACCACCCGGAGTTCTGCACCTTCATCGTCCCGGCCCAGGTGCGGCAGGGCGACCTGACCCTGGCCATTGGCACCGGCGGGGCCTCTCCGGCCCTGGCCCGGAAGCTGCGGGAGGACTTGCAGCAGCGCTTCGGTCCCGAATATCGGC
>JBEKDQ010000213.1:0-4727 GCA_050014275.1 Desulfobaccales bacterium
CTCCTGAGCGAGATTGCCGTGGCCGGCATTCCCAGAGGATAACCGTGGTTCTCTTTTTTGGTAAGCATTTTCATCGCTTTGGTGTGGCCGCCAGGCCATGAACCGTTTCAATGGATAATCAATTGCGAAACGGACCACTAGGTTTTGGTGGAATTGATGAACTGCCTGAGATACTTGATTAAGCCGGCGCCGGCGCCGCCGGCCTACCTGAGCCGGGATTGGGGAGCGCCGCGGACCTTCGATTATCAGGGGATCAAGATCAACTACTATGAGGCAGGGCAGGGGCCACCCCTCCTCTTGCTGCACGGCTTCGGGGCCTGCGCCTACACCTGGCGGTATCTGATTCAACCGCTGGCCGGGGCGCATCGGGTCTTAACCCTGGAGCTCAAAGGCCACGGCCTCTCCGACAAACCCCGGGACGGCCATTACGCGGTGGCAGACCAGGCCGGGATGGTGGCCGCATTCATCCGCCGGCTAGACTTGCACGACCTGGTGATCATAGGCCATTCCATGGGCGGCGGGGTGGCCTTGATGACCTATCTCAAGTTGCAGGAGGACAACCCTGGACTGATTAAAAAGCTGGTGCTCATCGACAGCGCCGGCTACCGGCAAAAGCTGCCCTGGTTCATCCGCCTGGCCAAGATTCCTGGGGGCATCCTGGCCGCCCGGCTGCTGCCACCCCGGTTTGCCGCGGCCCTGGTCCTGGAAAAATGTTATTATGATAAAGTCAAGATCACCGAGGAACAGGTCAACACCTATGCCTATTACGGCAGCCTGCCGGGGGCCCCGGAGGCCATCTGCCAGACGGCGAAACAGCTCATGCCGGTGGATATCGATCGCATCACCGAACAGTACAAGACCATCGAGGTGCCGGTCCTGGTAATCTGGGGGGTGAAAGACGAGGTGGTGCCCCTGAAGGTCGCCCACTCGTTTGAGCGGGATATCCCCGGCGCCGAACTGGTCCCCCCCTTGCCCAGGTGTGGCCATATCCCCCCGGAGGAGGAACCGCTGGCCACCCTTCAGGCGATTATGGATTTTTTGAAGAAATAATCTTAAAGAAAACTATCGATGGGGAATGCTGATTATTAATATAGAACAAAAGAAGAAAGGGAAAAGTGGCACAGGCCTCCGGCCTGTGAATTCTTTTCAATCCGCCAGGCGCAACCTGCCCCACTGGCAACAGCCTGGCAGCATTTTTTAAGGGCTTGTTAATGAAGAAGGCTATTTTGAAGTGAGCAGTGAAAAAAAGAAAGGTGGCACAGGCGTCTCGCCTGTGCATTCTTTCAAGATCACTAGAAGAACTCTGCCCCACTGGCAGCAACCTGGAAGTGTTTATTTCCTTACCTGGGGCTGTAAAATAGGGGAAGTCCTTACCCCGGGAGAACGCACCATTACATTGAATGCGCTTCTATATTGGGACGACCGCAAATGGACTCTTTATGCCGCGGTAATCATGCCTGATCATGCATGTCCTGGTGCAGCCGCTGTCTAAGGCTGAAGGCGGCGGAGTATATGATCTGGCTGAGATTATTCATAGTGTGAAGAGCTTCAGCGTCCACCAAATCAACTGGCAAAGAGGCAGCCGGGGCTCTATTTGGCAGGATGAACGCTTTGATCGCATTGTCCGGGATGAGATGGAGTTTTTGGAAAAATGGCAGTACATCATGAATAATCCGCTAAAACAGGAATTGGTCGAAAGGCCGGAAGATTATCCATGGCTCTATCTAAAAAATGATTAAAAAGGTGCACAGGCGGGACGCATGTGCCACCAAAACTTTACTGATTAAGTGAGCAAAACTTATGCGACCCTCATGGGATGAATACTTCATGCTCATCGCCAAGTTGGTGAGCACCCGCAGCACCTGCAACAGCCGGCCCACCGGGGCGGTCCTGGTGAAGGACAAGCAGCTCCTGGCCAGCGGCTACAACGGCTCCATGCCCGGCGCCCCTCATTGCAGCGACGAGGTCATGCCCGACGGCTCGCCCTACTGCCACCGGCGAGCCATGAAGGTCCCTGACGCGGACAAATATAACTACTGCCGGGCCTCCCACGCCGAGGCCAACGCCATCGCCCAGGCGGCCCGCTACGGGGTGGCCATCAAAGGGGCCAGCCTCTACGTTACCTTGCAGCCCTGTTTCGTGTGCGTCAAGCTCCTGGCGACGGCCCAGATAGAGCGGGTCTATTACGAGCTGGCCTATGAGTCCCAGGATCCGCTCCGGGACGCCTTCTGGGAGGCGGCGGTCCAGGAGGCGGGCTTCCAGGTCTTTCGGCGACTCACCGTCTCGCCGGAGGCCCTGGCTTACATCCTCCCCAGCCTGGAGGAGGCCACCTCCCGGCGGCGGTTGCCGGCCACCCCGGTGGCGAAACGGCACCGGGTGGGCGCCCTGGACCAGGATTAGCGGGACAATGCAGAGGCTTCCAGCCGGTGAAGCTGGCCGCCCTGCTCAGGTATTCAGGTTTCGTACGGAGAAGATTTAGTCCTGGAGGAAAAGAGGCCACCGAGGAGAACACCGATGGCAAAGAGAAGCGCTCCGAAGGAGAGCGGCCCCCGGAAATCCAGGATGGCCGCGGCGCCGCCATCGCGGACCAAAGCCTGGCCGCGGCGCCTGGGCCAGGAGATGATCGCCCTGCTGCTGCTGGGATTGGCGGGCTTCTTCCTGCTGGCCCTGGGGAGCCACTCTCTACAAGACCCCCAAGGGTTGCTAGCGGCCTGGAAGCGCGGCGGGGTGCAAAACGCCGGGGGCAAGGCCGGGGCCATGGCGGCGGCATACGCCTGGTGGAGTCTGGGCTGGGCGGCCTTCTGGATTCCCCTTTCGCTATTGGGCCTGGCCTGGCAGTCGCACCGCCGGGGACTGAAAGAGCTGGGTTGGCGCCAGACGGCCGCCTGTCTGGGAATGATCCTATCTACGGCGGGGCTTCTTTATCTGGTCCGTCCCTATTTTTCCGGGAACGAGGGACTGAGACCCGGTGGCATCCTCGGTGAGTTGCTGGGCAAGGGGCTGTTAAGGGTCTTGAACCGCCCGGGTGCGACCCTGGCCCTGGCCTTAACTCTCCTGCTCAGCTTCATGGCGCTGACCAGGCTCTCTTATGTGGGGTTGATTTCTTATTTGGGTGGGATCATTGATGACCTCTGGCATCGAGGCGGGCGCCGGCGGCGGTGGCTGGGGGAGGCGGAGGCCCGATCCGGCCGGACCCGCGCCAAACCCCAGGCCCCGGCCATCAGCCGCCAGGGCGGCGAGACCGGGGAGACTTTAGCGTCGCCGCCGCCGCTGACTGCGGTGGCCCCTGCCGCCCCAGCCAGGCCCAAGCCAGTGCCAGTGCCAGTGCCAGTGCCGGGCAAATTTACCCTGCCGCCCCTGGATCTCCTGGACCCTTCGCAACCCTGGAATTATCAGGTGCAGGAAGGGACCATGGAGGACCAGGCCCGGAAACTGGAAGACACCCTGCGCCATTTCGGGGTGGAGGGCCGGGTCGCCGCTATCATGACCGGTCCGGTGGTGAGCCGCTTCGAATACGAGCCGGCCCTGGGGGTCAAGATCAGCAAGATCACCGGCCTGGCCGACGACCTGGCCCTGGCCCTGAAGGCCATGTCCATCCGCATCGTGGCCCCGGTGCCGGGCAAGGGGGTCCTGGGCATCGAGATCCCCAACCCCAAGCGCCAGGTGGTGGCCCTGAGGGAGATCCTTTCTGACGCCGCCTACCAGAAGTCAGCCTCCAAGCTCACCCTGGCCCTGGGCAAGGACATCATGGGGGCCCCGGTGGTCACCGACCTCGTCAGGATGCCCCACCTCCTCATCGCCGGAGCCACGGGCTCGGGTAAGAGCGTCGGCCTCAACGCCATGATCCTCAGCATCCTCTTCAAGGCCACCCCCGAGGAGGTGCGCTTCCTGCTTATCGACCCCAAGCGCATTGAACTGTCCCTCTACGAAGGGATCCCCCATCTCCTGCACCCGGTGGTCTTCAATCCCAAAGAGGCCACCATCGCCCTCCACTGGGCGGTGGGAGAAATGGAACGGCGTTACGCCATGCTCTCCGACCTGAGCGCCCGCAATATCGAAGGCTATAACCAGAAGGCCCGGGTCAAAAAATCCGATCCCCGGGTGGAGGAAGGGATTCTGCCCCGGTCGCTGCCCTACCTGGTGATCGTCATCGACGAGTTGGCCGATCTGATGCTGGTCTCCTCCCGGGACACGGAGGAGTATCTGATCCGCCTGGCCCAAAAGGCCCGGGCGGCAGGGATCCACCTCATGGTGGCCACCCAGCGGCCCTCGGTGGACGTGATCACCGGCCTCATCAAGGCCAACTTTCCCACCCGGGTTTCCTATCAGGTCTCGGCCCGGGCCGACTCCCGAGTCATCCTGGATAGCATGGGGGCGGAGCGCCTGCTGGGCATGGGGGACCTGCTGTTCCTGCCGCCGGGGACCTCCCTCCTGAAGCGCATCCACGGGCCCTTCGTCACCGAGGAGGAGGTCACCCGGGTGGTGGACTTCCTGAAGGTCCAAGCCACCCCGCTCTACGAGGCGGGAATCACCGAACTCAAGGAGTTGGAAGAGGAAGTGGCGGAAAACGGCGAAAGAGACGAAAAATACGCCGACGCCTTGGAACTGGTGGCCGAGACCCGCAACGCCTCCATCTCCATGCTGCAGCGCCGCCTGCGGGTGGGCTACAACCGGGCGGCCCGCATCATCGAAACCATGGAAAAAGAGGGGCTCATCGGCCCCTCCGA
>JBEKDQ010000214.1:0-4719 GCA_050014275.1 Desulfobaccales bacterium
GAGATCCGGGGTCAAGACTATCTTCAACTGGATGATGGCGATCATCGGCTTTGCCATGGTCTTCTGGTTCAAGATGGGGGTGATCAAAATACTGCTCATCGCCGGAGGCGCCAGCCTGATGATGGTTCTGCTGAATCACCGCTTTCCAGCCTTGACCCGCTGGACGAGCAGTTGGAGGGGTCTCTGGAGAAAGAGCGCCAAGCTATCAGGCAACCCCGGCAGCGGTGCGGCCAGACAACAGACCGCGGCAGGCGCTCCCGCTGACAAAGACAACTCACAGCAGCCCAATCCAGGCAAGATCAGGAGGTTGTGGAAGACAAAAAGCAGGCAAGCTGCCGCCGTTGTTGATACCGAATACATCTCCGTCTGCAGCCAAATGCCCTTGCCCCTGCATTGGCGCAAGATCACGATGCTCGTCTTCTGGTTATCATTGTTTCTGGCCGCTGATCTGCTTTTTATCAATCTGCGGCCGGAGTTGATGCAGATGGGCAGCAGATTCCTTGGGATCGGCGCGCTGGTCTTCGGCAGCGGCTACGCCATGCTTCCCTTCATCCAGGACACCGTGGTCAATCAGTTCCACTGGCTTACCAATCAGCAGTTTGCCGTCGCCCTGGCTCTGAGTCTGATCACCCCTGGCCCCGTGACCATCATCGGCACGTTTATCGGTTACAAGGTGGCCGGTGTGGTTGGCGCCTTGGTGGGAATGGTGAATATGTACTTCCCTGCCTGGGCTATGACCACCATAGTGGCCGCCCCTTATGCCAAAGCCGGCCAGGTTGGTTACGTGAAGCAGGTGATCGGGGGCATCGTGGCCGCCTTCATCGGCACTCTTGTGGTTGTGCTGATTAAACTGGCCGGGGGCACCCTGGTCGATATCCCTGCTATTTCCATGGCCGCCGCAGCCTTTGTGGTGCAACGCTTCATAAAGATAGACACCGTTTGGATTGTTTTAGGGGGCGCGCTGGTGTCGCTGCTGGCGTTCCGGTGATTTGTAGCCGGAAGCGAACAATGCATAGACTGATACGATGTGCACTTTAAACAAGAGGAGAACGATATGGATGCTCAGGTATGCCCGATGGAGAGAATGGAGAGGTTGCTGGTGGCTACGGACTGGTCCGAATCCAGCCGGAGCGCGGTGGAAGAAGCCATCCAGCTTGCCAAGGCATGTTCCAGTAAATTGATTGCTATGTCGACGGTATTAACCAACATTGGATACGAAGGTGCCGTGCCGTGGGTTATCGAACAGGCGGAAAAAGAGATGCAGGAAAAGCTTGAATCCATCAAGGGGATGGCCTCGGAGCAAGGCATTGACTGCGAGACTTACGTTTATCGGGGTGAAGATCCCTATATGGACATTGTCAACGCGGCGGCAATGGAGCATGTCGATATGATTGTGATGGGCACCCGCCGTAGAACGGGAATCAAGAAGCTCATCATGGGAAGCGTTACCGGGAATGTCATAGGGCATGCGCCCTGTAAGGTCCTGGTCGTGCCCCCGGGTGCAAAGACTGACTACAGGACCATCCTCATTGCCACGGACGGCTCCATTCATAGTGCCGCAGCCGCTTCCGAAGCAGCCGCCATTGCCAAGAGATATGGAAGTTCGCTGGTCATCGTCTCCGTTGCTCCTTCAGCCGCAGAAGTTCCATTTGCGGGAGAGAATGTAAAGGAGGTCATGGAGCTGGCGGAAAAAGAGGGCCTGAAAAAAGAAGGAATGGTTTTACAGGGCAAGCCGCATGAAGTCATCCTGGAGATTGCAAAACAGAAGCATGTAGGCTTAATAGTCATCGGCAGTCATGGGAAAACGAGCCTTATGAGTCTTTTAATGGGCAGCGTGACCGAACGGGTCATTAGCCTGACGGAATCCGCTGTTCTGGTCGTCAAAGCTTCATATGAGCAATGGGAACGTTCAGGCCAATATGCCAGGATGTTTGATCCCAAGAAAATAGGGATTTACGGTGGCGAAGTCATTACCGTAGATGAGCTGACTCCTGGAGGAGGGATGTCCAACCGGGTTTGGTTGGGCTTAAAAACTGAAAAGGGGATGGCACTGGTCATCCTGGGCCCTAGCTGGTTTCACGCAAAAAAGGACTTCAAGATCGAGCCCGGGGATAAGGTGGAAGTTAAGGGTTCGCTTTTACCAGCTATGGATGAGCCCATGGTCATCGCCACAGAAGTGAAAAAAGATAACCAGGTACTTAGGTTGCGGGATGATTCCGGTTACCCGGTGTGGGCTCCTCCCCGCAAGAAGCACGAAAAATAATTTTTCCGCGCCGATTCCCCCCCAAGCATCCAGGGTAGCGGTGGAAGTCAAGCCGACCATTATCGCTGAGGCGGTCATGGGATTACACAACTGACGGAGGATCATCATGAAGACGCAAAGGTCGTTGGCCAAAAAAATAGCTGCATTCGGTGGGATCATGGTTTTTTTCATCATGGCCTTGGAAGTAATGATCATGATCAGCCCCTTCGCCTTTTTCTTTTACTCGGTTTTCAGCCCCTTTTTCAACTTCCTGGGTCAGCACGCCGCCACCCGCTGGGCCACCACTTTTTTCCTCCCCCACATGATCTTGCCGCCCACCGCTTTTCTCAAGACCGTGCGTATCGCCGGCTCTATTTTCTTTGTCATCGGTTTTCTTGGCTTCAGCATCTGTGCCCTGCAGGTCTATTTGGGGAAGATCTTTAAATGGGGCATAGCCTCCAAGGGCCTGTACCAAAAGATTCGGCATCCCCAATACCTCTTGCTGGGGGTCTGGGGCATCGGCATGGCCATCCTTTGGCCCCGGTTCATCGTTCTGGCCAGCCTGTCGCTGATGTTCGTCCTCTACTACTTCCTGGCCCATGACGAAGAACGGCGGATGTTGAACCAATATGGAGATTCTTACCAGGAATACATGAACAGCTCCGGGATGTTCCTGCCCAGGGCTCTGGAGCGGCCCCTGGCCGCGCTGGCCCAGCGGCTAATCCCTTCTCCGGCGATACAACACGCGGTTATCCCGGTCTTCATGGTCATCCTGGTGATGGGCAGCGGCATTCTCCTGAGGGAAATTACCTTAGGCTCTCTGCCATTAACCACTGCAAATAACCTCACGGTAGTGCCCATTCTCCCGGAGGACAGCCCCTTGGCCGGTAAGGCAATCAATGGCATTTTAACCGCGTCTAAGACCGGGGAAGTCCCCTTCCTCAAGGATGACAAGGATTACCTTGGTTATCTTATGCCTGCGGACTATGTGATGCAGGGGATGATTGCCGACACGGGCGGCCACTCCCATCTATTCAAGCAGCATCATACCGTGGCCTTGATAACTGATTGGGTGTTGCACCCCTTCGCCCATCTCCGCAGTTCGCCGATGGCCCACATGGCGGCCATGAAGGGGGTCGACCCGGCGCTGGCCCGGCGGCATCACTGCCCGATAGGGCTGGATCTGCCTGATATGTCCTGCGACACTTGTTCTTACCGGCGGGTTATCCTGGTGGAGATAGATCACGGCCAGGCGGAGCATATCTCCGGGAGCAGCCTGCTATCCAGCGGCGCCGTCAGGACCCCGGTGGGCTTCATTGACCTGGACACCCAAACCGGGAAAATCGTCCAAATCAAGCAGGTGGCCAAGGACACGGCGTGGAAAGATGTGCCCACCCCGGATATTTGACCCAAATTATGAGGCAGCCCTGGCCCCGCAAGTCGAAAAATGGTTTTTGGGACCTCTTTGCTTCGGTGAGAATCTCCCAAAGGTGTCATTCCTTAAGTCGCCTCCTCTCATCGACGGCAGTACCATTAATTTCGCTGAAAAGTAATTTTTCCCTGAATTTTGGGCACACCACACCCTCAGAACCCCAGACACTTCACTGCTGTGGAGGGTAAGCATCACAGGCCAGCACCGCCCGGTAGTGGTGGGCCAGGGGAAAAGCTGAGGCGACATGGACATATCGTCTCCGGGCGTGGTAAGAAACTCTGGCTCCCACTTTGATCAGACGTTTGATCAGTCAGCAAGAGTGAAGGTGCGCGTAACTTGCGAGACTGTCGAAAAAGTCCCGAGACAACGTTTTGTCTATCCCTACATGTAGTAAAATCAACTACTTATAAGTAGTAATAAGCTGAAAAATCCGGGCTTTTAGTGATTTTCGACAGTCACTGCCACCATAGCCCCTTATCAATGCGGTGGGAAAAATTGCAGATATGAAATGGATATGTCTGATGATTAAGCGGGCCGGGGCGGTCCCCCGGCCCTTGCTGGTGTGCCATCGCAGACCTGCCCTGGAAAAGACCCAAAACTGGCTCTTCAGGGGACCGGGTACGCTTTAGTCGGATGAACCTATTAACTCAAGTTTCGCACCAAGCATTAATGGGAGCGGAAAAGAGATTAAATTCCCCCTCACCCGGTGTCGTCCCCCATCGGGGGAGAGGGGATAAAGCTGGAACCCCTTTCATGCTCCCGTTAATAAGAGCCATGTAACGGTGAAGCGTAAATCGACTGGGAAGTATAAGACATACAAAACAGGGCATGGCTCAACTTCCTGGGTAATGGATTTTGAGCAAGACCTAAATCGGGGCGTTTTCGATTAAGGGCAATAATCGGATATTATGTCCAGCTAATTAGGAAACACTCCACTATAACACCTAAGTTGTCAATATGTTATCAAAAAGAGGGATGACATACGGTCCTTCAGGCACCACGGCAATTTCGAAATCATCCTGAGCCTTCATACTTGCCATCACAG
>JBEKDQ010000215.1:0-4619 GCA_050014275.1 Desulfobaccales bacterium
GACCAGAAGTCGATGTCGGTCCAGTTGAGGGTGCCCTCCTCCCGCCGGTAGCGGGCGAAGACCAGTTGCCGGGCCTCCGGCAAGGGGAGCGCCTGGCGCCGGGCGTATTCCTGGGGCACCAGGGTTTCCCAGAAGTAGTCGTCAAAGTGTTTATCCAGCAGGGTGCCGTCCATGTCCAGGAGCACCCAGGTGATTTGCTGCCACGGGAATGCCATGGGCCATCCTTCCCAATCTCTCATTATTCGTTATATTTATAGATGATTTCGGCGATTTTTCAAGCGCTGCGCCCCTTGACTCCGGGATATGAGATGCTTAAATAAAAGAATTAAGTTTTAATTTTTCGAAAAGCGGAGGAGCATGATCATGCCTATATTTTTTCGGGAACCGGCTCCAACACCAGATCCCCTCCGAGAGCTGGAGCAACTGCAGCGCCGCATGGACTGGCTCTTTCAGGGCGGCTTCGGCCTGGAGCGCTCACCCTGGCAGGTGGGAGTCTACCCTCTGGTGAATCTCTCCGAAGACCGGGATCATATCTATGTGCGGGCCGAGCTGCCCGGGGTCAAGGCGGAAGACCTGGAAATCACCATCCAGGACCACAGCCTGATCCTCCGGGGCGAACGCAAGATTGCCTCCGAGGAAAAGGAGGTCAATTACCAGCGCCGGGAACGGGAATCGGGCTTTTTCCGGCGGGTGCTGGCCCTGCCTTCCCTGGTTCAGCCGGATAAGGTGGAAGCCGCCTGTAAGGACGGCGTCCTGACCATCAAGTTGGCCAAGCCGGAAGAAGTCAAACCACGGAAGATCAAGGTGAAGGTTGCCTGAGGGAGGACTCATGACTGAAAAGGAACTGCAGGTAAAGGCCAAGGCAGAGGCTCCGGCCAAGGGGGAGCGGGTTCGTCCCGGACGGGTCTTCCTGCCGGCGGTGGATATCTTCGAGACCCCCGAGGCCCTGGTACTGGTGGCCGATATGCCCGGGGTGGCGGCGGATAAAGTGACCGTGGACTTGCGGGACAATCACCTGATCATCTCCGGCGAAGTGGCCCCACCCCTCAATCAGGGCGAAACTATGGTGGCGCAGGAATACTACACCGGGGACTTCATCCGGGAATTTACCCTGGGCAGTCTGATCGATCAGGGCAAGATCGAGGCCCTCATGAAAGACGGGGTGCTGCGCCTGGTGCTGGCCAAGGTGGAAGCGGCCAAACCCCGGAAGATCGAAGTGAAGACCGCCTGAGCTGGCAAAACTTGGGCGCCAAGCGGTGGGAGACGCGGCTCCGGGAGTTGCGCCTCCCCCATTTTTTTTTTGGGGAAGGCCTGGTGTCAGGTCTCAGATTTTTCTTTAATAAAAAATGTTCTTCAGCTTTTGGCCTTTAAAATGTTGTCGCACGCTTAATCTTGCGAAACTCCCTAATAAAAGGGCGCAGGCTAAAGCCTGCGGCTACCAGAACCTGCCGGTATTTTTAAAAATATTTCTGAAACCTGAGGCCAGTTTGCGTCCCAGGTGCAACTATCATTAGTTAAGGCGGCGGGCACAGCCCGCCCTACGAGTGGATAGGGAGAGAGGCTTTTCTAGGGCGGCCTGTGGCCGCCGATTATCGGGGCCGTGCCAAACTAGTGGCACATGACCTGATGGCCCCCACGAAAATGGAAATGTAGAACCGCCGCCCTCGGCGGTTCCCGCGCCAGCGAGGGCGGCGGCGCGGCATTTTGGGAGAAAGCGAAACATCTCGTATTTAGAGATTCTGCAGTCGCCTCCGGCTCCCTCAGAATGGCAGGAAATGACCTCGTATCCTCTTGGTGATTAAGTGAACGGCATTAGAGCAAAAATGGTATATCACGCCCTGGCCAATCTCGTCATAGTAGTCCACCTGGCGTTTGTCATTTTCGCAGCTTTAGGAGGGTTCCTGGCGCTCAAGTGGAGGAGCCTGGCGTGGATCCAGGTACCGGCCTTCTTGTGGGGGGCGCTCGTTGAACTCGCCGGTTGGGTGTGTCCGCTCACCCCTCTGGAGAACTGGCTGCGGGAGAAAGGTGGGGGGCTGGTTTACCGTACCGGCTTTATCGAGCATTATATGCTTCCCCTCCTGTATCCTGATACCCTCACCCGCAGCTCGCAAGTCTTTTTGGGCCTCCTGGTGCTGGGTGTTAATCTGGGCCTCTATGGGTGGATCTTATGGCGAACAGCGCCAAAGCAGGTGAGAGGGAATTCAAGTTCTCATGGCTAACCTGGTTGCAGCTTGCTGCTATGACTGGGAACTTATCAAAATTATGAAACTTCCCATATAAACAAACCATATCCGCAAATTTCCCTACTCCACTGATAAGTGTTTATTATGGCAAGTTATATTAAAGTTTCAAATCTCCAAGATTGTTCTACAAAATGCCCTATACCCTGGAATCTTACTACCCTATCCTGCACCTGGCCTAAAGGACCTATTTTGGCATGTATCAATTTTTGCAGACCCTCCTAGACGCGACTTCAGTGACCGAATAAGAGATTCGGGAAATGCTCAACAAGCATTTCCGTGCATATTATGCCGCCGCCTCCTTTGGCTCGCAAGTGAGCAAGGCTGCCAGATCAAAGGCCATATCTTTACAGGCCCGCTCGCATCTCCGGCAGGCCATCCCATTGCAGAGGGCCAGATCAATGGTGATGGAATAAGAATCCCCGTGCCGCTTCATCTTTAAGGCATTTTCCGGGCACTGCAAGACACATTCGGCGTCTCCCACGCACCCGGCAAAGACCATGGTCTTCCGTTCGCCGATGTCCGGAATGACCTGCAGACCCATGGTGCCCAGGTCAGGTATGTCTCTGGCCACCGTCTTGATCACTTCGGGGATATCGGTCACTTCTGCCAAGGTGGGCAACCCATATCTTTGGAGGAAATTTTGGTATCGATCCCAGGGCATCCCCTCGGTCCAATAGGAAAGTTCCAGGATGTAGACTTTCTCGAAGACTTTTGATTCAGCGAACATACAGTGGGTCTGGCGCAGATTGTCGGCAATCTTCTGCATATTCCAGAGATTGTTTTCATCCCGTACCATGTCCCAGGCCATGGCCAGGGAGGTGTTCCCCACCTGATAAATTCTTTTTACCTTCGCCGGGATCATGCCGATTTCCTGGGCCTTCAGGGCATCCACATAAGTGCCAGAGGCGCCGGACATATATGCCGTTTCAATATCTTCCAGCCGAATGCCAGCCTCCTTACACAGGGTGATGTGGCCCGCCCTGACGGCTCCAATGGCCTTGCCTGCCTCGAGCAGATCCTCTTCGGTAAATTTTAGCCCATTGGGCAGGTGTATCTCCAGGTCCAGGGTTTTGATGCGGGGAAGACAGACAAGCCCGGCTTTAAAGCCTTGACTGAGGAGGGCAATTACTCCGGTTCCGGTAATCCCTACCGCTTCCAAGTCTCCCTTGGCCAGTACCTTTCCGGTTTCTGGCTCCACGGTATCCCCGGGAAGGGGAATCATTTCTTGATTGAGAACGTAAGTTTCCAGACGGCCTCGGATCGGTTTCCCGCTGGGCCCCGGGCCAAATGCTTTGAACCCTGTTGACTTGTTCACATCAGCTATGAATGAGACATCGGCGATGGCGCCCGGCAGCGCCAGGATGCCGTCTTGAATCTGTTGACCCTCAAGAGCAGGTCCGGCCGCGGTGGAACCCGTATAAACGATTCCTTTAGAGATGAGAGCCATCTCTGCGTTGGTGCCGTAATCCGTGACAATGGCGACCTCATCCTTGTCCAGCATCCCAGTCTGGAGCATCATGGCCAGAGCGTCAGCCCCAACTGCATGGCGAACCGCCGGGGGAATTAGCACTTCGGCTTCGGGTGGCAGGTCCAGTCCTGTGATTTTCTCTGCCTTGACAATTTGTGCATTTCGCTTGGGAGGTATCACCTGCAGGGCTTGCAGCTTTCGTTTACCGGCATAAGCCAGATCTCGGATTTCAATTCCCTGAAAAAGGGATAATTGAATGGGATTGCCGCAAACAGCCAAACGAGTCACCCTGGCGGTGTCGATTCTGAGATGACGGATCACCCGGTTGACGGCGTGAATAATGACTTCGTGCGTCTTGGGAACGCCCACCTCCAGAGCAAAATGAACGTGGTCGCAACTGCTGGCCCCGGGCAAAGGATGACGGGAGGTCATGGCCGTGGAAAGGACTTGGCCGTTTTGCTCCAGGTCAATCGCTTGGGCCCTATAACCGCTGGTACCCAAGTCCAGCGCAATACCTAGTCTAGCCATTCAACCCGCTCCCATAAAGTTAATCTCTGCTGACTAATTCAAGTTAATTATATCCGTTTGGTTTCGTTCTCGCATCTAAAGGGAGGGAGATGCGGCCACAAAAAAGAAAGCGGCAAATTTTATCAGAAGGTTTTTGTGATGATTACTTAAAATGCCAGAGATTCAGTTGGTTATGAGATGCAGGTTCAATCTTGCCCAAAAAATTTCTCCACAATCGCCTTGGCAATCAAAGGCGCATTACCATAGGGGCTAGTGTAGTGTATCACAATTAGCTATACAATAATTCCGCTTTCTGTTATAATGCTGAGCCAGGAGGCGGAGATGGGAAAAGCCATTAGCATACGCTTGACCACTGAAGAAAAGGCGAAATTGGAATTTAC
>JBEKDQ010000216.1:0-4614 GCA_050014275.1 Desulfobaccales bacterium
CTCCTGAGCGAGATTGCCGTGGCCGGCATTCCCAGAGGATAACCGTGGTTCTCTTTTTTGGTAAGCATTTTCATCGCTTTGGTGTGGCCGCCAGGCCATGAACCGTTTCAATGATTTTGGGGTTGATCTTCATAGTGGCGATGAGTTCTCCCTCTTCCAGGCAATTTCTTGGGGCCGCGGATGAAACCGCCCCAGGGATAAATTTATCGAAATACTTAGACTTCACCTGTAAAATATGGTTACAACGTTTGCGGGGCGCCATCCCGGTTCTCGGTTTACCCGGTCGTTTCCCCAAGGTTGCAAAAATGGTCCGAAAAGCGTAAATTCAGGGAAATCCATCCCGCAAACCAGTTTGGAAAGAGAAAGGCTAGACTTGCCAAAGTAACCGCCGGATTGCTCCGGCCGCCGGGTTTTAGAACCCAGAGCCTTCCTCTATGGGACGGGCTGCAAAATCTCTTTTTCGACAGCCTGATAGTTCTCACCATTCAGTCCGGTACGGTTCATCAAGGCTGTGTCGCAGTGGGGCTATACCTATGAAATATTTACCACTTAACCCTGGCCCGGGGGAGCGGATTCCTGCCGCGGCCTGGATCCGGCGCCGGTGGCTCTGGTTGCTGGCGGCCGCTCTCTTGGGGATCCTGCTCTACGCCTATTTTTCCAAGTCGGGCAAGTCCACGGGGGCCGGGGCCCCAGCCGGGCAAGGGGCGGCCGCCACGCCGCCGGTGGCGGTGACTGCGGTGGCGGCTAAAAAGGGGGACATCAACATCTATCTCAGCGGGTTGGGCACCGTCACCCCGGTCCGCACCGTCACCATCAAGAGCCGGGTGGATGGAGAGCTGATGCAGGTTGGCTACAAGGAGGGCCAGATCGTTCCCAAAGGTTACCTCCTGGCGGTAATCGACCCGCGGCCCTATGAGGCGGCGTTGCTCCAGGCTCAGGGGCAGCTGGCCCGCGATCAGGCCCTGCTGGCCAACGCCAGGCTGGACGTGAATCGCTACCGGACCCTGATCGAGCAGGATTCCATCGCCAAACAAATATATGATACCCAAAAGTCCCTGGTGCATCAGCTTGAAGGTACCGTCATGTTAGACCAGGGAAACCTCGAGAGCGCCAAAGTAAACGTCATTTACTCGCACATCACCGCCCCCGTCAGCGGGCGCATCGGCCTGCGGTTGGTGGATCCGGGCAACATCGTCCACGCCACCGATACCACCGGGATCGCGGTCATTACCCAACTGGAACCGATCACTGTGATCTTTACCATCCCCGAAGACAGCTTGCCGCCGGTGCTGGACAAGCTCCAAGCGGGAGCGCGCCTGCCGGTGGACGCCTTCAATCGCGAGCAAACCAAAAAACTGGCCACCGGGGTTTTGCTGACGATGGACAACCAGATCAATGTAACCAGCGGCACGGTCCAGCTCAGGGCGGAATTCCCCAACAAAGACCATGGGCTGTTCCCCAACCAGTTCGTTAATGCCCGCCTGCTTCTGAATACCCTGCGGGGCGCCACCCTGGTGCCGACGGCCGCCATCCAGACCGGCCCCACGGGGGCCTTCGTCTATGTGGTAACTGCCAATCAGACCGTGACGGTGCGCCAGGTGCAACTGGGGCC
Organism: Desulfobaccales bacterium; assembly: GCA_050014275.1. Classification (GTDB taxonomy): domain Bacteria; phylum Desulfobacterota; class Desulfobaccia; order Desulfobaccales; family 0-14-0-80-60-11; genus JAPLJC01. Next base: position 1,613 of record JBEKDQ010000216.1, read on the forward strand.
CAGCCAGGCGGATAATACCGCCATTGACCAGGGGCTCTCACCCGGTGAGCGGGTGGTAGTGGAAGGGATGGAGCGGCTGCGGGAGGGGAGCCGGGTGGAGGAAGCGGCTCCAGGCAGCGGTAATTCGCAGAAGGCTCCGGCCAACGGTAAGTCACAGAAGGGTCCGGCTACCGGTAACTCGCAGAAGGGCTAGTAATGAATCCGTCCCGGCTCTTCATCCTGCGCCCGGTGGCGACCACCCTGCTGATGGCGGCCATTCTGCTGGCCGGGGCGGTGGCCTACTACCAGTTGCCGGTCTCCGCCCTGCCGGAGGTGGATTATCCCACCATCCAGGTTCTCACCTTTTACCCGGGCGGCAGCCCCGATGTCATGGCCTCCTCGATCACCGCCCCTCTGGAGCGCCAGTTCGGACAGATGCCCGGGCTGAAGCAGATGACCTCCTACAGTTCCGGGGGCGGTTCGGTCATCATCTTGCAGTTCAGTCTGAACCTGAGCCTGGACGTGGCCGAACAGGAGGTGCAGGCTGCCATTAATGCCGCGACCTCCTTCCTGCCCCCGGACCTGCCCAATCCGCCGGTCTACAACAAGGTCAATCCGGCCGACGCCCCCATCCTGACCCTGGCCCTCACTTCCAAGACCATGCCCCTGGAGCAGGTGGAGGACCTGGCCGACACCCGTCTGGCCCAGAAGATTTCCCAACTGACCGGGGTAGGGCTGGTCAGTATCAGCGGCGGGCAGCGGCCGGCGGTGCGGATTCAGGCCAACCCCACGGCCTTGAGCGCTTACGGCCTGACCCTGGAGGACCTGCACAGCGCCATCGCCGCGGGCAACACCAATGAGGCCAAGGGTGGCTTTGATGGGCCCCGTCAATCGTCGGTCATCGGGGCGAACGACCAGCTCCTCACCAGCAAGGAGTATCTGCCGCTGGTGGTGGCCTATGTCAACGGGGCTCCGGTGAGGGTGTCCGACGTGGCCAACGCCATCGACTCGGCCGAAAATGTCAAGCAGGCGGCCTGGATGAATGACGTCCCGGCGGTGATCCTCAACATTCAACGGCAGCCGGGCTCCAATGTGATCGAGGTCGTTGACCGCATAAAAAGGCTGCTGCCGCAGTTGCAGAGCACCCTGCCGACGGCGATGCACGTCTCGGTGCTGACCGACCGCACCACCACCATCCGCGGCTCGGTGGACGACGTCCAGTTCGAGTTGATGCTGGCAGTGGCCCTGGTAGTGCTGGTGATCTTTCTGTTTTTGCGCAACTTCAGGGCCACCGTGATTCCCAGCGTGGCGGTGCCAGTCTCCCTGGTGGGCACCTTCGGGATCATGTATCTGCTGGGATACAGCCTGAATAATCTCTCCCTGATGGCGCTGACCATTTCCACGGGTTTCGTGGTGGATGACGCCATCGTCATGATCGAAAACATCTCCCGCTACATCGAGCAGGGAGAGCCTCCCCTGGAGGCGGCCCTCAAGGGCTCGGAGCAGATCGCCTTCACCATCCTCTCCCTGACCATTTCGCTGATCGCGGTACTCATCCCGGTGCTGTTCATGGGCGAGGTGGTGGGCCGCATATTCCGGGAGTTTGCCATTACCCTCGGGGTGACCATCCTCATCTCGGCGGTGGTCTCCCTCACCCTGACCCCGATGATGTGCGCCCGGCTGCTGCGGCATACTCCAGAGGAGCAGCAGAGCCGGATCTTCCGCGCCTCCGAGCGGATCTACCAGCGGATCATCGACTTCTACGCCGCCACCCTGCGCCGGGTGCTGCAGCATCAGACGCTGACGCTGCTGATTGCCGCCTCTACCCTGGTCATCACCATCCTCTTGTACGTGGTGGTTCCCAAAGGCTTCTTTCCGGTGCAGGACACCGGCATCATCCAGGGCATCTCCGAGGCCCCGCAGTCGATCTCGTTTAGCGCCATGGCGGAACGCCAGCAGGCGCTGGCCAGGCTGATCCTGCAAGACCCGGCGGTGGCCAGTCTCTCCACCTTCATCGGGGTGGACGGTACCAATTACACCCTCAACAGCGGGCGGGTGCTCATCAACTTGAAGCCCTTGGCGGAACGCCGGATCAGCGCCAGCGAGGTCATCCGCCGTCTGCAGCCGCGGCTCGCCTCGCTTTCGGGCATCACCCTGTACATGCAGCCGGTGCAAGACCTGACGGTGGAGGATCGGGTCAGCCGGACCCAATACCAGTATACCCTGGAGGACCCCAACGCCAAGGAATTGGAACTCTGGGCCCCCAGGTTGGTGGAAGCCCTCGGGAAGATGCCGGAACTGCGGGACGTGAGCAGCGATCAGCAGAATCAGGGGCTGCAGGTCTACATGGACATCGACCGCAGCACCGCGGCGCGCCTGGGCATCTCCACGCAGCTCATCGATGATGTCCTTTACAGCGCCTTCGGGCAGCGACAGGTGTCAACGATTTTCACTCAGGTGAACCAATACCGGGTGGTTCTGGAGGTCCAGCCCGACTTCCAGCAAAATCCCTTCAAGCTCAAGGACATCTATCTGCGTAGCACCACCGGCGGCATAGTGCCGCTGAGCGCCATTACCCGGGTGAAAGCCACCTCGGGCCCCCTGCTCCTCGACCACCAGGGGCAGTTTCCGGCGACCACCCTATCCTTCAATCTGGCGCCGGGAGCCTCCCTGGGGCAAGCAGTCCAGATCATGGAGGCGACCACCAAAAAGCTCAGACTGCCGGCCACCATCGTGGGCAGCTTTCAGGGCACCGCCCAGGCCTTCCAGGCTTCCCTGCAGGGCGAACCGCTATTGATCCTGGCGGCCCTGCTTACGGTTTATATCGTCCTGGGGGTGCTGTACGAGAGCTATATCCACCCCATTACCATCATCTCCACCCTCCCTTCAGCCGGGGTGGGGGCCATTCTCGCCCTGCTCCTCTGCCGCACCGATTTCAGCGTCATCGCCCTCATCGGCCTCATCCTGTTGATCGGCATCGTCAAGAAAAACGGCATCATGATGGTGGACTTTGCCCTGGACGC
>JBEKDQ010000217.1:0-4593 GCA_050014275.1 Desulfobaccales bacterium
AAGGATTGAGAATTGGTCATTGAGAATTGGTCATTGAGAATTGGTCATTTGTCATGTAAACACCTTCGGGATGACGCCCCAGCAACTCTCCGAGCGATTGTGGCCGTTTGCGGCCCGCATCGCCAAGGTGGTGGACGCGCTGCTGCGATAACCGATGACAAATTTGTCACAGTCATCCCATAGAGGGGAAAAACTCGATCTGTGGCCCCTGGTTTTCAAGGGGTTAGCATAAGCGATTTCAGAATGTGCTTTAAGGATTTTTCCGCTCACGGGGCAATACGGTGCCGGTGCTGTCCCATAGTGTCAGAGCAAATGCGGCCAAAAAGCCTGTTCGGGCTGGCCCAAGCAGCGAAAGCTGCCTTGGGCTGTCCCATAGAGACGCAACAAGCCTGCCAAGTCCCAGCGTTGCCACAGGGCGCTACGCAACAGGGTAAAGAGCCGGGTGAAATTATGCGGCCATTGATTGACCCAGGCGGCAAAGCGCAGCAGCACATAGAGCAGCAAGGCCATCCAGATTTGCCAGCGCACGGCGTTGGCGCTTTGGCCCAAGAAGTCGGACAATTGCAAGGTCTGTTTGATTTGTTTGAAAAACACTTCGATCTGCCAGCGGCACCGGTAGAGGTCGGCGATGGTGCGGGCGCTCCACTCCAAGTTGTTGGTCAGGAAGGTCATCACGACCTCTTTGCCGTCCACTTCGATCCGAGCGACCATGCGGCGCATCCGTTGCGGGTAATCCTGGTAACTGTAGAAGCCGCCCATCTGGACCAACTCGTCCTGGAGGATGCGCCGGTCCTGGCTCTGGGGCAGGGAGCCCACCGTCCGGCAGTCCAGGGTTTCCTTGGCTCGGGGCACCCAAAACACCCCGCGCTGATCCAAGTCCCACAGATGGCTCAAATCGAGGTAAGCCTTGTCAAAAATGACGATTTCTCCCGCGCGAATGCCTGCGCACAGTTCCTGAGCCCGTTTGGCGTCATGCTCGCTGGCGGTGCCGACAATGGCAAACCGGGGCAGAAAACTCTGCAAGTCCAGGCGCAGATGGCATTTGGCGGCCGCCTTGCGCCGCCGATGCTTGGCCCAGTCCAAACAGGAGGCCACCAGTTCAATGGTGGTGGAGTCCACCACATGAATGACCCGTTTGAAGCGGCGCGCCAGGCGGAAGCGCCTGCCTTGTGCAAACCCAGGCTGGAGGCTCTGTAAATGAGCCAGCGTCTGCCAAAACAATTTCTCGGCCATGGCGGCATCGCGCCGCTGGTTGGCGTGAGAGAGATTATTGCGGCTGGGGGGTGTCGCCCCGCGCACCGCCGACAGCGGCCCGGCATGGAGCCGCAGCGCATCGCAGACATCGTTCAAACCAATGGCGTGGGTCAGTTGGGAGAAGAGCAAGCTGACGACATGGCTCCAGGGACTAAACGTGCGGGCTTGTTGGGCGACCCCGGTTTCCCGGGCCAGCTGGGGCACCAGGTGGTTGGGAATCCAGTTGCAAAGTTGACGCAGAACGGAGAGTTTAGAACGGCTTGGCTGGGGTTGTTTTGTATTTTTCATTCCTGTCGTGTGACAGGAAAAACTCTCCCAGCCAAGTTCTCTATTTTCCTATGGGATGGCTGTGACAAATTCTCAATGACCAATTCTCAATTCAGATCCAACCCTTTGGTTGCGGCTTGCCGCGCTACGTCTGCGTTGAAACCCTCCTTTCGTATGGATTGGCGTCGTCGAGCGCCAGGTGCCATGTCCTCTCCGCCGCCCCCTGTGCCGATCAAGGCTAATCAAGGTAAATCAAGGTAAATTCACTCTTCATCCTTCATCCTTCATCCTTCTCCATAATGCACTTTCTCAAACGCGCCCTTTTCCTGCTCCCGCTGCTGCTGCTCATCAGCTTCCTGGCCTTCGCGCTGGTCCGCGCCGTTCCCGGCGGGCCTTTTGATCGCGAACGCAAACCGGCCTCCCCGGAGATTGAACGCAACCTCCAGGCCAAATTCCACCTCGACGAATCCCTCCCCCGCCAATATCTCCGCTATCTCGCTGGCCTCCTCCACGGCGATTTCGGGCCTTCCCTCAAATATCGCAATCATTCCGTCAGCGACATCATCGCGCAAAGCCTGCCCGTCTCCCTCGCCTTGGGAGCCGCCGCCTTCTGTTTTGCCATCGGCACGGGGATTCCGCTGGGGTTCTTCACTGCGGCCCGCCAGGGCCGCTGGCAGGATTACGCGGGCAGTCTGGCCGCCTTGCTCGTCATCTGCGTCCCCGGATTGGTCATCGGGCCAATTCTCATCATGCTTTTTGCCATTAAACTGCGCTGGTTCCCCGTCGCTCTCTGGGGTTCCCCCTGGCACGCCATTCTCCCCACTCTGACCCTTGGTCTCTATTTCTCCGGTCGCGTCGCCCGTCTCATGCGCGAAGGCATGCTCGCCACCCTTCATGCCGAATTCATCACTACCGCCCGCGCCAAGGGATTGGGCGAAATCGCCGTCCTCCTCAAACATGCCTTGCCCATTGCCGTCCTCCCGGTGCTCTCCTATTCCGGGCCGATGCTGGCCGATTTGCTCACCGGCTCCTTCGTCGTGGAGAATCTCTTTCAAATTCCCGGCGTCGGCGTCTTCATGGTCAACAGCTCCCTTGACCGCGATTACACCATGGTCGTCGGTCTGGTCTTGCTCTATGCCCTGCTTCTGCTCGTCTTGAACCTGGCGGTGGATTTCGCCTACACCCTGCTCGATCCACGGGTCCGCTATGAATGACCACCCCTCCATTCCCCTGAGCCCCAACCAGCGCGCCTGGCGGCGCTTTCTCTGCAACCGCCTCGCCGTGGCGTCTCTCTTCCTGCTCGGCGCGCTGGTGGCCCTCATTTTGGTTTGGCCCATGTTCAGCCGCCCGCAATTCGCCCCGCTTCTCCCCCGCGCCCTCACCCACGGCCCCAACGCCGTTTCCGACGCCCAATTCCAGCCCCCCGGCGCCCAATTCTGGTTCGGCACCGACGTCCACGGGCGCGATCTCCTCAGCCGCGTTTGCGCCGGGGCGCGCCTTTCCCTCTTTGTCGGCCTGGTGGGAACGGCCGTCAGCCTGGTCATCGGCGTTCTCTGGGGCGCCGTCGCCGGCTATCGCGGCGGCCGCTGCGACGCCGTGATGATGCGCGGCGTGGATGTGCTCTATTCCATGCCGTCAATTATATTTGTCATCGTCCTCATCACCTCCCTCAACGCCGTCCTGGCCAAATGGCAGGCCGGCCCCGCCCGCCTCCCGGACGCCGCCGTGCGATGGCTGCAATTCACCGCCCTCTTCGGGGGCCTGGGGGCCGTCTCCTGGCTGCCCATGGCCCGCATCGTCCGCGGCCAGGTCTTGAGCCTGCGCCACCGCGCTTTTCTCGACGCCAGCCGCGTCCTGGGCGCCGGCCACGCCCGCCTCCTCCTCCGCCACATCCTCCCCAATGTCTGCGGCCTGATAATTGTGTACTTGACAATGACGGTCCCCTCCGTCATTTTATACGAATCCTTTCTCAGCTGGCTCGGTTTGGGCGTCCAGCCCCCTCAGGCCAGCCTGGGGTCCCTCATCGCCGCCGGCTCGGGCGAGATCAATTCCATTCGCATCTACTGGTGGCTCATTGTCTTTCCCGGCGGCGTCCTCGCCCTGACCTTGCTCGCCCTCAATTTCATCGGCGACGCCCTGCGCGACGCCTGGGATCCAAGGGGCGAAAATTAAGGCCCAGGCAAAAGAAATGGACAAATCATGGTCAGTACTTCACAGTTTTCAACCACCCTTCCATTTTGCTTTTCCATTGACGCCACCCTGGGCCGCCGTAAAATGAAGATCGTGGTGAGCAGTCCGTCACGAAAAACCTGGGCCGTATTCCATCGTTTTTTAACGGGCCGTTTGATCATCCACGCTGGTTCATCAAAAGAAAGAAATAAACAATATGTCTCTCAAAGTTGCAATCAATGGATTCGGACGCATCGGTCGCTTGGTCTTCCGGGCCATCGCCGAACAAGGCATGATCGGCAAGGACCTCGAGGTCGTCGCAGTGGGCGATATCGTCCCCGCCGACAATCTGGCCTATCTCCTCAAATACGATTCCATCCAGGGCCGCTTCAACGGCCAGGTCTCCTCCCGCAAATCCGCCCCGGACAAACCCGACGATGACATCCTCGTGGTCAATGGCCGCGATATTCGCGTCGTCAGCGCCAAGGACCCCGCCGGCCTCCCCTGGAAGGATTTGGGCGTCGCTCTGGTCATCGAATCCACCGGCCTGTTCACCGACGGTGAAAAAGCCAAAGGCCATCTCGCCGCCGGCGCCAAAAAAATCATCATTTCCGCCCCCGCCAAAAACGAGCACATCACCATCGTCATGGGCGTCAACCACGAGAAATACGACCCCGCCAAACACACCATTATTTCCAACGCCTCCTGCACCACCAATTGCCTGGCCCCCTTGGTCCATGTCCTCCTCAAGGAGGGGTTCGGCATCGAGGAAGGCCTCATGACCACCATCCACGCCTACACCGCCACTCAAAAAATCGTGGACGGCCCCAGCAAAAAAGATTGGAAGGGCGGACGCAGCGCCGCCATCAACGTCATCCCCTCCACCACCGGCGCCGCCAAGGC
>JBEKDQ010000218.1:0-4572 GCA_050014275.1 Desulfobaccales bacterium
GGGTACTGGCCCTGGCTCCCCGGCTGATCATCCTGGATGAGCCCACCACCGGCCTGGACTACCAGGAGCAGCGAGGCCTCCTGGACCTGGTGGGGAACCTGCACGCCCAGGGCCGCACCATCATCATGGTGACCCACTCCATGTGGGCCGCGGCCAGCTATGCCCGGCGCCTGGTGGTGCTTAAGGACGGACAGGTGATCTTGGACGGCCCCACCCGGGAAGTCCTGGCCCAGGAAGAGATACTGTTCAGGGCCCGGCTGCGGCCACCGGCGGTGGTGCGACTCAGCCGCCGCCTGGGCTTCCTGGCCCTGAGCAACGAGGAGTTCCGGGAGCTGGTAGGGGCGACCCGGCACACCAGACTAAGCCTGCCGCAGGCTTGCAACTCCGCTCAGGCCGCCTTAATGTTTAGACTGCAAGGGTGACCCAATCACAGACTGGAAGCCTGTGCCACTGTCGCCCCGATATCTGACCCTGCAAAGGACGGATTATGGTCAATCACCGTGTGGATTCCCACCTGTTCGTGGTCTTCGGCGCCACCAGCGATCTGATGCGCCACAAGCTGCTGCCGGCCCTCTATTATTTCAGCGAGCATTACGTCCTGGAAAAACGACTCCTGCTGGTGGGGCTCTCCCGCCGGGACCTGGATGATCAGGCCTTTCGGGCCCTGGCCCGGGAGGCCCTGGCCGAGGCCGGACTTCCCCGGACGGGCCATGCCGATGCCTGGTGCGATCAGTGCCTCTTTTTCCAGTCCCTGGGAGGGGAAACCCGCGAAGATTACCAGGCCCTGGCGGACCGGCTTAAGGCCCTGGAAAAGGCCCACCGGTTTCCGGGGAATCGCGTCTTTTATCTGGCCCTGCCCCCAGACGCCTTTGAACCGGCGATTACCGGCCTGGGCCAGGCCAAATTGAACCACAGCCGCGGCTGGACCCGGCTGGTGGTGGAGAAGCCCTTCGGCCGGGACCTGGAGTCGGCCCTAAATCTCAATAAACTGCTGCACCGCTATTTCGACGAATCCCAGATCTATCGCATCGACCATTACCTGGGGAAGGAGACGGTGCAAAACCTCCTGATCTTCCGCTTCGCCAACGACATCTTCGAGCCCCTCTGGCACCGGAACCTGGTGAAAAGCGTCCAGATCACCGTTGCGGAAGCCGGCGGGTTGGGCCAACGGGGCGCCTATTACGAGCAAACCGGGGCCTTGCGGGACATGGTGCAGAACCACCTCACCCAGCTCCTCACCCTTATCGCCATGGAGGTCCCGGTGACCTTCGAGCCGGAGGCCATCCGCGCCGAAAAAGCCAAGGTCCTCCGGGCCGTCACCCCGGTGTGCCCTGAGGATGTGGTTTACGGCCAGTATACCCGGGGAACCGTGAATGGACAGATGGTGCCCGGGTATCGGGAAGTCCCGGGAGTTTCTCCCGATTCCACCATCGCAACCTTTGTCGCCTTGAAGCTGGCCATCGAGAACTGGCGCTGGAACGGGGTGCCCTTCTACCTGGTCACCGGCAAGGGGCTGCCCTCCCGTTTCACCCAGATCGCCGTCACCTTCCGTTGCCCGCCGGTGTGGCTCTTCCAGCCCTTCAAGACTTTCTGCAACCCCAATGTCCTGGTGTTCACCCTGCAGCCGGATGAGGGCTTTGACCTCCATTTTCAGGTCAAGGCGCCGGTGGAGCCCCTGGAACTGAGGACCCAGCGGCTAAGTTACCGCTACGCCGATGCCTTCGGACCCCTGCCGGAGGCCTATGAGACGTTGCTCACGGACATCATGGCCGGAGATCCAACCTTATTCGTCCGGGCCGATGAGGCCGAGGCGGCCTGGCGTATCTATGCCCCGCTCTTGGGGGAGCCCCACCTCCCGCCGCTTTTCTACCCCGCGGGCACCTTCGGGCCGCCGGCTGCGGCCCGCTTCATGGAATGGCCCGACCCGGCTTTGCTTTACCGTTAAATCTGTGATCCATTAGAATCAGTTTTCAGCGGTCAGCTAAAAGCTAAACCTGGTTAATGATGTGCGAGACGTATCCTCTTGGTTTTTGCCTTTGCTGACAGCTAATAGCTGACAGTTCCTGGGAGACCCAGCAGGTCGCCTTAAGAATTTCGCAAAACTTGGGGGTTTACCGGAGGAACAGGCCTCCTTGCCGGTTCTTTTACAAATAAATCTCCGCCGGGCGCACCATAGGGGGCGGGTTTTAATCCCGGACTCTCCCTCTCCTATGCCAGGGCGGTCCGCCGGGGCGTGCCCTCAGGAGTCCAACTTCATGCCGGAAATCCCTGACGAAAAAGGCGAAAAACTCAAATCCGGGGGCCGGGCCCTCTTTCGCTGGTACCTGAGTAAATTCCCCCTGCGGGATGGCAAGGTCTTTTTGTATGAGCATCTCCACCAATACCTAATGCCGTCTGAGCGCCTGGTCACCGCCACCCTGGATCCAGGTTTTCGCACTTTTCGTATGAGGCTGGACCTTGGGGACCCCGAACAGCGGAAGGTCTATTTCTTCGGCCATTACCACGAACGCTATGAAGCTGCCCTGGTGGCCCGGGTCCTGGACCCGGGTGAGGTCTTCTGGGACGTGGGGGCCAACATTGGCTATTTTTCCCTGTTGGCGGCCGCCGCGGTGGGGGCGCGCGGGGAGGTGGCGGCCTTCGAGCCGGGGGCCGCGGCCCTGGCCCGTCTTCAGGAAAACGTTTCTCTGAATGCTGACCAAATAGACCAAAAAGACCAGAACATCAGGATATTCAACCTGGCGGCGGCTGACGCCGACGGCGAGGCGGTGCTCTACCGCCGCGAGGGTATTGCCGACAGCAGCGCCAGCCTTTATACGGGCGCCGCCGGGGCCGCGGGGGGCGAGACTTGCGCCACCGTCGCCCTGGACCGCTTTTTAAAGAAGAAGGGTTTGCGGCCGCCGGATTTCATCAAGCTGGACGTGGAAGGGGCGGAACTGGCGGCCTTGCAGGGCGCCGCCGCCATCCTCGCCGACTTCCAGCCCCTGTTGCTGGTGGAAATGGAAGAGAAGAACCTGCAGGCCGCCGGCGCTTCCAAGGCGGCCATCCAGGTCTTCCTTAGGGATTACGGCTACCGGGCTGCCCACCTGAGAAAGGGTCGCTGGCGGCTCCTGGATGACGTCAACAACACCCGGGGTCGCAATCTCTTCTGGTTCAACCCCGATATTCCCAAACACCGGGAAAAGGCCGGGCTGGTGGGAATAACTCTTTGCTCCAATTTGTAGCGGCTGGGCAAATCCGTCAATTCTTCGTGCCTTGCCCTCTTATTTGCCAGGTACTCTGTTATTTCCTCAAAGAGCCTCAATTGCCCTGGCTCCTTATCTTTATACATAATACCTATATGTTGGGGGAAACTCGTGCCACCTTTCATTCAGCAAGCGATTGGGCTACAAAAAGAGGAACTTCTCCGGTATCAAACCCGGATGGAAGGTTCATAAACCTCGGCAGGGAGCTTGTTCATTATGCCAAATGGAATTGCACCTGCCTGATCTCAAAGAAGAGATCGCCCGCTTCCGAAGCTGGGAGGGCTCAGCTTCCGGCCGCCGATCGCTTTGGAGAATGGGAGCTTGAATACTCCGAGTGGAATCCTGTTGGTAGCTTCCATGCTGGAGGAATTAACAATGTCCTGGTACCTGTAAGGCCCTGGGCCACCGCAAAAGGAGTAGGCGCGACGTACATCTTCCTTCCTTGAAAAGTTCCTGAGTATGGGGATATCCGCCCTCTGGTAGCCGGTTCCTGCGCCGCCGAGGGCGGCGGCGCTACATTTCCATAATTTACGAGGGGAGCTGAAGGCTCACGACCGACTGTCCCGAATCATAATATCCCCGTAACTAAACCCTTTAACGCTTTTATTCTTGTGAAACCTCCTCCAACAAAAAAGGGCGGCAGGATGAGCTCCTACCGCCCTTAGAATTTTTTTTAGTTAGTTAGATTATTGTCTCAGCGGGCCGTGGCCTTGGCCAGTTTTTCCCGTTGGGTCATGCAGCCGCGGCACAAAGGGGTCTCCGGCATGATCTCCAGACGCCGGGGTTCGATGGGCTGGCCGCAGACCTCGCAGAGGCCGTAGGAGCCGTTTTCCAGGCGCTGCAGGGCCTCCTCGATGGCCTCCAGCTCCAGGCGCTTGGGTCCCAGGAGGGTGAGGCTGGTTTCGGCCATCAGGCTAACCGTGGCCTGGTCTTCCTCATCCCGGGCGGTGGCCAGCATCTCCTGATAACCATCGCCGATGCTGCTCTTGAGCTGCTCCTTGACCTCCAGCCAGAGGAGCTTCTTGCGTCCCAGCAGGCGATCCTTTACCTCCGCCAGTCTCTCGGGGGTCACTCCTGCCATCCTTGGTCCCTCCACAGGATCGGTTGGCGGGGCCGCCACCGAGGGCTGGCCCCCTGGGGTTACTCCAGAAAATCTTCCAGCGCCGCTTTGCGGGTGGGGTGTTTCAGACGCTTCAAGGCCTTTTTCTCGATCTGGCGGATTCGCTCCCGGGAAACCTTGAAGGCCCGGCCAATCTCCTCCAGGGTGTGCTCCACCTCTTCCCCGATGCCGAAGCGCATCTTCATGATCTTCTCTTCCCGGGCGGTGAGG